>PWNM01000030.1 GCA_003557825.1 Candidatus Hydrogenedentota bacterium
CGCGGTATTTGGGCGATCCGGCCCGGGATTTCGCTATTTTGGGCGAGGGGAACACGTCCGCCCGTATTGATGACGATTCCTTTATGGTGAAAGCCTCCGGTACAACGCTGGCTACCATCGAGGCGTCGGGATTCGTCAAAGTGTCTATCTCGAAACTGTTGCCGGTCCTTGACGACCCTTCAGCGGGCGATGATGACGTAAGCCAGGCCCTCAAAGAGGCCTTGTTACATCCGGGTGAAACCCGCCGGCCCTCGGTGGAGACGATGCTTCATGCCATTTTGCTGCAGATCCCCGAAATTGCCTTTGTCGGCCATGCCCATCCGGTGCACTGCAATATGGTGTTGTGTTCGAAGGTCGCCGAGGAAGCCGCGACGGGACGGATTTTCCCCGACCAGATTGTTTCGATGGGGCCGAAATCCATCTTTGTACCCTATGTCGATCCGGGATTGCCGCTGGCCCGTGAAGTTAAAAAGCGGCTCCATGCCTTTGTTGAAGCAGAGGGAATGCTACCCCGGGTGATCATGATGCAGAACCACGGCGTTATCACCATGGGCGATTCACCCAAAGCAGTATTGAGTTCCATGGAAATGACCGAGAAAGCGGCTCGGGTTCTCGTCGGGACCTATGCCATGGGGGGACCGAATTTCATGCCGCCCGAGCAGGTAGAACGGATATATAGCCGTCCCGATGAAAAATACCGACTGGCAAGTATTGCAGGTACCAAATAACGGCTCCTGACCTCGAAGGCAGGAATAGGCCATTACCTAACAAAGGAGAGCAGACGTGTCCGAGAAACTGGAAGCGTACAAGAAGGCGGAAGCGCCATTGCCCGAACAGTATGATGCATGGCAAGTGTTTGGCGCGGGGCTCGAGAACGTGGGGCGAGACGGCAAACCGGTAACCGTTCCGCTTCGCGAGCCCAAGGACAATGAAATTCTGTTGCGCGTTGATGCGCTGGGCCTTTGCTTGTCCGATATCAAGATCATCAACCAAGGTGAAAATCACCCCCGGCTCAAAGGGCGCGACTTGAAGAACGATCCCACCGTGCTGGGCCATGAGTGTTCGGCGACTGTGGTCAAAGTGGGCAAACAGTGGCAGGATAAGTTCAAGCCGGGGCAGCGGTTCATTGTTCAGGCCGACATCTATGTAGATGGCGAGACTATGGCGTTCGGCTATCGGATTCCTGGCGGGCTTGCCGAGTATACCTATTTGGACGAACGCGCCCTGGACGGCGATGAAGGCTGCTACCTGCTGCCCGTTCAGGAAGACACCGGCTATAGCCAGTCCGCCTTGTCCGAACCGTGGGCCTGTGTCGAAATGTCCTACAATCTGGACGACCGGCTCGAACCCAGCGGCGGCCCCATGCTCATTGTCACCGATTCTCCGGACCAATGGAAGTCAACCTATCCGGATGCCACGATTGCGCCCCGTGAAGCGGCCAAGTTCCCGGAAGGCGAGTTCAAGGACATCGTCGTGACCGAGCCGACGCCCCAGTTGGTGCAACCGCTGGCCGATAAATGCATGCCGAAAGGGGCCAATATGTACCTCGTGGGCGCGCCGGCCGAGATGGGATCGGTTTCGTTGGATATTGGTCGCATCCACTACGACAATCTCCGCTTCTACGGAGGCGGCAATGATCTCCTTGAGTTGAATAAAGCGAATGGCCGCAGCGATCTCATGCCCCAAGGCACGGCGTTGTTCATCGGCGCCGGCGGTCCCATGGGACAGATGCACGTCCAACGGGCCATTGAGATCCCGTGCGGCGCTCGCTTGGTGGTGGTTACCGATCTCGACCGGTCCCGGCTTGACCATATCGAGCATCGTTTCGGCGACCTCGCCAAACACAAGGGCGTCGAACTTGTAACCTTCGCTCCTGAACAATTTGAGTCGCAGGACGCGATGAACGAGAAGATCAAGAGTCTGTCGCCCAACGGCTACAACGATGTGTGTGTCCTGGCTCCGGTCCCCGCATTGGTCATCCAGGCCATGGATTTCGCGGCCGACAATGCCTTGGTCAATGTCTTCGCGGGCATTCCTATCGGCAATCCGGCCAATCTACAGCTCGGCGATCTATGCCGCGGCATCAAGGTTATCGGGTCGAGCGGTTCTCGCATCAGCGACCTTCGCAAGATTCTCGAGATGGCCGAATCGGGAGAACTCAACACGGACCTCAGCGTTGCCGCCATCGGTGGGCTCAATGTCGCCCGCGACGGCCTCGAGGGGGTCAAGACCGGCCAATTCCCCGGTAAGACGGTCATTTACACGCAGATTCCGGATCTCCCCCTTATGGGACTCGATGAGATTCCGGAGAAGCTTCCCCAACTCGCCGATAAACTGGGGCCCGGCGGATCGTGGACCCAGGAAGCGGAGAAGGCCCTCTTGGAGATGTACCTATAATGGCGCGACTAGACGGACGCAAAGCAGTGGTCACCGGCGCGGCCCAGGGTTTGGGCGCGGCCATCGTCGAGCGGCTTGCCATCGAGGGATGCGACGTTGTTGCCTGGGACTTGAATGAACAAGGGGTTCAGGAGACAGCGAAGCAGATCGCGGAGAAAACCGGTCGCAAGGTCCTCGGCGCCGGCGTGGACATTTCCGATGCCGAGGGCGTTCGGGCGGCTATGGACGCTGTCGATGCCGAATTGGGCGGCTTGGACATCGCCGTGTGCAACGCAGGCATCCTGATCGCCGGTGACTCCATCGAGTTCGATATCGCCAAGTGGCGCAAAGTGATCGATGTCAATCTGGTGGGATTTTTTATCTGCGCTCGCGAGGCGGCTCGGGTCATGCTCAAATATGGCAGAGGGTCCATCATCGAGATCAACTCGAAGTCGGGCAAAAAGGGCAGCTTCAAAAACAGCGCCTATGCCGCGTCGAAGTTCGGCGGCATCGGCGTGGTGCAGAGCCTGGCTCTGGAGTTTGCCGAACACGGCATTCGTGTCAATGCAATTTGTCCGGGCAACTTGCTCAACTCGCCGCTGTGGGTGAACAGCCTTTTCAAACAATATGCCCAGACGCAAGGCATCAGCGAAGAAGAGGTGCGGCAGAAGTATATCGATCAGGTGCCCATGAAACGGCCATGCGAGTACGAAG
The DNA here is from genome assembly GCA_003557825.1 of Candidatus Hydrogenedentota bacterium. Classification (GTDB taxonomy): domain Bacteria; phylum Hydrogenedentota; class Hydrogenedentia; order Hydrogenedentales; family SLHB01; genus PWNM01. The sequence goes on from PWNM01000030.1 coordinate 3,091, forward strand.
ACGTCACCAATCTGCTGGTGTTCATGGCTTCGGACGAATCGAACTACATGACCGGTCAAGCCCTCAATGTCACGGGCGGCCAGGAAATGAGATAGCTTTTCCAATCAACCCATTACCGAGGGGCGGTGTTTTGTCAGTCGAAGCGCCGTCCCTTTTTACGTTGCCGCGCTCTCATTGTCCAGCATCGTTCGGACGGCCCGAAGGAGTTCGGCGGGCGCATACGGCTTGGGCAATAGGGTAAGGCCCTCTTCCAGCACAAAGTCCGTATGGATGGCGTTTTTGCTGTAGCCGCTCGAGAACAACGCCAGCAAATCGGGTCGTATCGCGCGCATCTTTTCGTAGGCTTCCCGTCCGCCCATGACCGGCATGACCACGTCGAGCACGACCAGATCGATTCTGCCGTTTTGTTCCCGGAACAGGGACAAGGCCTCGGCGCCATCGGATGCGACGACCACGGTATACCCGGCCCGTTCGAGTATGGTCTGCGCCAGTTTCCGAACGGCTCCGTCGTCTTCCGCCAGTAGGATGGTTTCATTTCCTCCCGAAGGCTTGCCCGTAATCAACGTTCCCACCGACTCCGCTGCTTGCTCGCATAGGGGCAAGTAGATTTTGAATGTACTGCCTTTGCCGACTTCGCTATAGGCGCTGATAATGCCG
>PWNM01000139.1 GCA_003557825.1 Candidatus Hydrogenedentota bacterium
CATTGATATAACGTACGCCTTAGATAATCTTCGTAGAGGCGACACTCGGGATCCGTGCAGCGCAATGCCAGTTCGCCATTAACGCCCATCTCGTTCCAGCAGACCTGATCGATCATCACCATGGGCCGCGCTGGCCGGCATCCGTTCAGCTCCCGCCACAGCTTCCGCTTTTCCTCGTGCACGGGTAAAACAGCGACTTCGGCCAATTGAGAAGCCAAATCGCGGATAATGGTAATGTCGTCTTTGGTTGGCATGATAAATCCTTCTGTGTTGTGCCGCCCCAATGATCTCGATCAGTATTGCATCTCCCCCATGCGATGCAAATAGTTTGCGTTCCCGGTAGTTTACGAAATAGTCTACGGTATGCTTGGACTTCCCCGCCAGTTTTTCATCCCCAGTTGCCATGGCCGTAGGGCCCAACATCAGAACATTGTTGCAGTGACGGCTCTCTAAGGATGGCCATTGCACTCCTAGGCTGGCGCGCGCCCCCTCGTTTTGAGCGATACGACGACCAGCGTTAAGAAGCTAAGGGGAATCGACACGATACCGGGCTGATTGAGGGGCATCGGAGCGGAGGCTGGATCCAAACCGTATCGCGCCCACATATCCGGACTCAGAAGGATGAGGCCTACAGAGGCAATAATGCCAACTAGAATGGACGAGATTATCCCCACTGCGGTGGTTTTTCTCCAGAACAACATCAGCAACAGGGCGGGCAGATTGGCCGATGCGGCGACTGCGAATGCCCAACCGACCAGGAAGGACACGTTCATCTCCCGGAAGGCGATGCCAAGTACGATTCCAATCAAGCCGATCACCACCGCAACGATTCGTCCTGTCAAGACCTTTGCGTTATCCGAAATCTCACGATGGAGCAGATTGCCCACGAAATCATGGGCGACGGCACCCGAGGCAGCCATGATCAACCCCGACACCGTGGCCAATACGGTCGTGAATGCAATGCCCGAGATCACTGCGAATAGGACTTCCCCGAAGCTTCGTGCGAGTAACGGAGCGCTCATGTTGCTCGTTTCCGGGTTCAATGCGCCGCTCGCCACAGCGCCCAGCCCCAAGTACATGGTTAATACATAGAACACTCCGATACCAATGATCCCAACAACGGTAGACTTGCGGGCATCATCGGCGCTGGGAACGGTGTAGTACCGGATAAGAATATGGGGAAGCGCGGAGGTTCCGAGAAAGAGTGCGAGCATGAGGGAGATAAAGTTGAGACGGTTCAGCAAGGTAACGACAGGGGGCTCACCCGTTTGCGCCTCAACCGGAAACATAAGCCCGGGTCGCATAAAGACAGCTCCCGTTGTTGGTCTATGATAGTAGATCGTGACGTCTTCGTCAGTATCGGTCGTGAAGGAAATGTCCGCTGGCTGATTCACCAAGGTGGACTCATCCGCGAAAACACTTAGCAGCCGTATGGGGCCCACGGTACCTGTATTCCCCCCGTAGTCATCGGGAAGTTTGGCCACGCCGCCCACCTGTCGGAGCCGGTTAGTCGGTCCCTCCGGCACGCCATTTACAAGAACCCGGCCATCGGCCAATACCGCGCGGAACTGCGTTTCCACAAGCCGGTCTGCGTCTTCAGCCCCGGATACCAATCGCCACCAGTCTTCAACACGCAGGAAAGGCCTACCTTCAACATAGTCAACCGCCCAAAGCTCGTGCTCCTCAGGAGGGCTGACAAAATGGGGGGTTCGCCCTTTGAGCTCAGCCGTGTATCCACCCTCCCCATCTGAAATCGCCGGTACGAGTCGAGACATCCGGTAAAACACCTCCGTCTCCTGACCTGTATACCTGTCAATCTTAGCGTGGCGATCAACAATTCGAGCATGAGGTAAGTCGACCTTCGGAAGATCACCACTGATATCCACATTCACCTCTTCGAATGTGTAGGGTTCAAGATCGACATCGCCTTCCTGGGGAGGTAGGTCAGCCGTGTTAACTCCGCGGAGGAGAACGGCCCCCGTAAGGACTGTTGCGAAGACCAGAAGTAACCCGCCGTTGAAGAACTGGACATAGGTTGTTGAGGTCATGCCGCCGCTTGCCACAATCAGGATTACTACGGTACCCACCATGATCACCCCCCAGTAATGGGGAATCCCGAGCAAAGGCTCGACGAGAACTCCGGCTCCCACCATTTGAGGAACCAGGTAGAACAACGACACGACAAGAACGCTTAACCCTGCGGCCAACTGGATGCCCGGATGGTTGTAATTCCGGTTTAGCGCATCGGGGAAAGTAAACGTTCCCATCCGTTTCATGGGTTCAGCGATCACAAACAATGCGACAATCCAACCCGCCAGGAAGCCAATCGAATACAGAAAGCCGTCAAACCCAAAAAATGAAATGAGCCCACAGATCCCCAAGAAACTCGCCACCGAGAGATAACCGCCAGCGAAGGCGATACCGTTCACGCTCCAATGGACCGACCTGTTGGCCACAAAATAGCCGCCTACACTGCCGGCCCGTTGGCTGGTATGGGATGAAGCGATCAGCACAATGGCGACGAAGATGACAAAGACCGCGATAGCCATCTACCCCCCCTTTTCGCCGAAGCTTCTGTCGCTCGTATGGGCGTCTTGGAGGGCTTCGCCGGTACGCGGGATTCGGCAAAGTTGACTGTAGACAAGCGCGAGAATGACCGCGACTATGATTAGCCCCAATCCATACGCCACGGCTAGATTCAGCCCCAGAATGGCCTGCGCCCCCATCCAGCCTGGCCGGAACACACTCAGTACAACGAAGCCCCCGTATAGGATCAGGTACAGAAGGGTCATCCGAATACCAATACTGGAATTGCGCCTTTCAGAGGCGGTTTGGGTAGATAAGGAATTCTGATCCATGGGGAACCCTCCCATCCTTCGCCAAAGCAAAGCGGTCGGAAAGCAAATTCGCCCGACATTACTTACAGGATGCCTACCTGCCAAACGCGCGTATCTCCAATATGAACACGGCGCTTATATGGACATCATATCATACGACGTATTCCTACGCCATAGGCGAGTTCATCGAGTTGCGATGCCGAACTCAGCGTCAATCGGAGAATGAACCGACCTGAAACTCGAACACGCGCAGTGCGCTTCGGTCGGATTCGACGTCCTCAGGATACTCCTGCAGATATACTGCCATCACATCGGCTCCGCGGCTGCGGTCCAATTGCGGTTGGCCGGTAAAGGGGCCCGGAACACGGTATACTTCCCGCCAATTGGTCCAGTCCGCCGCAGCGTCCGCCCCTAGAACAACCAGATCCCGGTCGGGATAATACCGATCTCCCGTCGTCACCAGATAGAGGTTATCGGAGCTGTCTGCAAACAGTTGAGGCCGAGTCCCCATAAAATCGGTCTCGTTGCGCTGCCAGAGGCCATCATTATCCCGCCAATAATGCATATAGCGGGCCCGCTCTCGCGTATGAGCCCAGTTGAGTTGGGACGGCGTCTCATCGGGCAGATGAAAGTTGACAATATGCACCCTGCTTTGCGAGTCAACGACCTGAGTGGTCGAGTTCATGAGTCCGCGATACATGTCGATGCGTTGGAATCGAATACCGGGGGTGTCAATTCCCATGGGCGTTTCACCTCGGACTCCCGCCGCTTCGCCCGCACCATTCGCCCAGGTGGCGCCTTCATCATCGCTGTAGGCATAGTACATGTCATGATTGGACATGGGATCGGGGGTCTCGCGCCAAACCCAACTCAGATGGAGCCGCCCCGATGGTTCATAGGCGATTCCATGGAGATAGGCGCAGCGGGACTCGCTGGCCCCATATGCGCCTGTCCCTGTGATCACAACCCCGGGAGCAGTCCATCCCTGGCCTTCGCGGTAGGTGGCAAGCAACCAATCTCCGTTCCCACTCCCTCCTCGGCGATACATGAGTTGCAGGCCTCCGTCGTTCATGGGGACAAAACGGGGATAGGTCACCCCCGATATGAGTTCCCCCGGCCGAAGGGCGTTGGTTACCGGCCCAAATAGCTCCGCAGTCCATTCGATTTCCTCCGGATGGAGCGTTACGCCGGGTTCGGAAAACCGGTACCGTAAGTCATGGCCATGATGATCAAAGGACAGGTGAATCACCCCGTCGCCGCTGATGCCCAACACCGTCGCACAGTGGGTGTTGTCGCTTTCGATATGGTAATCCTCGAACCGGATAGACTCCCATTCGCCATCGGGCAATGGTCGCCGTGCAATGCAAAGACGCCTCTCTGCATCCCACCATGTGGTGTACTGCCACCCGTTGTGACTGGCCAACGCCGCCTGCTGAAAGGCCATTCCATTGACCGTGGTGTTCCAGATGGCCCCCGGCAAATGCAGCGCTTCCGGATCGACGACGGTAGAACGCAGCAGCATGATCGAGGACGCATCCTCCCCATGTGCAAGGTTCAAAGCAAAGAGCATTGTTAAGATGATACAAAGTAAAAACGTGATTCGTGATGGATCCATGATTCTTCCCTGATTATGGTTAGCTGCTGAAGGATTAGTGGAGGCTTCATCTGAGGGACGCGCCCGATAGGCGCGTCCCTCATTTGCTTTAGGAACGAAAGGTAGCTATTGCACGCGACGCCGCAATACGACGATGCCGCTAAGCAGCCCCAATGCGGTCAATGCAGCAAGGGCCATCCATCCCGCCGTCGGTAGCGACGGGGCAGGGCCGCGCGAGACGATCAGATTTACGCCGCTTCCAGCCGGAACTGATGATCCCGCGGGAGGATTCTGACCCAAAATGGCGCCTTCTGGAACGGTGGCGCTATATTCATAGGTGATGGATCCCACGATGAGCCCTGCTTCAGCGAGAGCGGCTTCGACCTCTTCGAGCGTATACCACTCGCCCTCGATCACAACATTTGGTACCTCAGTGTCGGCCACTGGCTCAGGTCCGAGCGATACGACGAGATTGACCGCACTTCCGATGGGGGCGACCTCGTCTGCCTCTGGATCCTGACTTATAACATGGCCTTCAGATACATCATCACTATAGGCCTGGGTCACGGAGCCAACCTCAAGCTCGGCATCAACAATAGCGGTTTCGGCTTCGGCCTGAGGCAGTCCCACGACATCTGGGACAATCACAACCTCGGCTGGAGCAAAACCTGCCTCAGCAAAATGGTCGGCGCTTTGCCATGGCCAACCGCCCCCTGTATCCGGTCGGTTGTTGTATTCGCCAGCAGGCCTATCCGGTCCGCCCCACCATGCAATTGAATGCCTATATTCACCTCCATCAGCATCAACAATGTGCATGACAAAACCAAAGGAAGTAATGTCAAGCAAAGGCAAAATATCCGCGGGCGGTATTAACTCGATCTCATAGAGGGTCTTTCCAGGGGTGTCGTTATTGGTTACAAAATTAACGGTGTCGCTAACATAGGGCGAATCAGCGATATCAACTTGGTCGCCTGAATAATGAAAGCGAAACTGAACTGGTCCACCTGTGCTTTCCCAAGCATCCCGTTGCGCCGCAAAATCACCCATATCACCACCCAAGCGACTTAGGTCAAAGAATAGCTCCACCGCATCCTTTGCCCAAAACTCGGGGTTGGAGGCATCGTCCTCGTCGTCTGTGACGTCTACGAATAGGTAGATGCGATCGTCATAATGCCCAATCTTGAACCGAGCACTAAAGTCTTCAACGGTGTCAGGTAGGTGAACCGGATTTGCCTGCCAATCATCTGCGACTTGCAGCCATTCGGCGCCTTCCCATGCAACATCCGAGGCCGTACCGTCAAGAACAGGGGCTGCAGGCAATTCTGGAATCGTAAGCTTTTCGGTACCAACATACGGCATTGGTTCTTCACGGTAGTAGTCATACTGCGTCCAGTTGAAGATGCGTACCCGGTTGCTCCAAGGCCGAATCCCTAATTCCTCCGGAGTGTCGCCTTCGGCGAACCCCGGGAAAAGGTAGCCATAATCGGCGGCATCAGCGACTTTGGCTCCATTCACCCAATAGGACCAATGGCCGTCAAGCGATTTAATCGCCAAGGTGAACCGTTCACCGGTTGGCACCAAATCATTGAAAGGACCCAGGTCGTACAAATCCGCATTACCGGACCCAGTTACATACCGCAGACGAAAAGTAAACTCCGTACCACCTGCGAAAATGACTACATTGTTCGACCTTGGTTTGGCGAATATAGTATGCCCATGCGTTCCTGAAGCAGATGGCTCCTCCCAGGAAAGATCCCAATAGACGGAGAAATCCCCATCCGGTAAAGAGTGCGCTGGATGCAGATAATTTTGGCCAGCTTGCTCAATATACCCATCCCCCTGTGTGAATGCACTGCTACGATCCAAGTCAAGCCCAACGGGATTACCATCAAGCACAATGTCCACTCGGCTATCCTGTGCAGCAACTCCCATGGTGAGGCAACATGCAAACGCCAATGTTGCCGCGTACATTAAACTTCGCCTTCTCATCGTTACTCCTCCTTTTGGGGTTCGTCCAAACAGAAAACTACCTTCCTCGTCATGTCGAGAAAGGCCGATAAATAAACGTTCCAACACCATTTTTATACTATGAAAGCAACGAATGAAAGACGGGCAGTGAATACCCCCAGGACGTCTGCCGCAAGCATCAGCATTCGAGAGTATGGGCACACTGTTCCGCATCCCATTCACTTCTAACGATTGATTGCAAGCAGCCTTCATTGGTTTTGCCAATCGATGTTAGGGCTCTACTCCGATACCCATTCAGTGATGGCCGCATCCTATCATGTAAACGTTTACATTGTCAAGGGGAAAATTTCGGGAATAGAGTTTACCAAAAAGTCAATACCAGGTAATTTTATGGAATTTTTACGAAATTTATAGCGTTCATCATGCCAAAAACCAATCAGTCAGTGTTTTCCGGGACTACGTAAAGCTTTACATTGAGGACCTCAGAAAGGCCTGCTATACTATACGCCCAACTGGAGATAGTACCGAATGGCAGTCACCATTAAAGATATAGCCCGCATGGCCAATGTCTCAGTGGCCACAGTTTCGCGAGTATTGAACAATAAGCCGGGGATCTCCGAAAAGAGAAGGAAAGCGATTATCGATTTGGTCGAACAGGTGGGGTATTTGCCCAATCAAAGCGCACAGAACCTTGTTCGGCAACGTACCCATATGCTTGGATTCATTGCGTCGGATCTACGAAGCCGCGCCTATGTGGATTTTGTCCAAACCATTGAGGCGGGCTGCCGCCCACGAGGGTATCGTGTTCTGATTGCCGATTCCGAGGGCCGGGTCGATTCGGAAAAAGACAATGTTAATGACATGATCCGGTATCGCGCAGAGGGACTACTGATATTTCCAATAGCGGATTTAGACAATAACGCCACACTCGAGCATCTCATGATGCTGAGACTTCGCAAAATCCCCTTTGTGGTCCTTGGAGGGAGCAGGGTTGCATCGTTCGACAGTGTGGTGCTGGCGGAAGCCGAAGGCGGATATATGATCGCGAGGCATCTGCTCGATTTGGGTCATCAGAGACTGGCGTTGGTTGGAATGCCACAACAGGCAAACCCCGGCGCCATGGAACGATGCGAAGGGGTGATGAGGGCCATGCAAGAACGGGGACTTCTTGGAGATACGCCAGAGGAGCCGGCAATGCGAATTGCCTATGATGATGGCGCAGGGTGTTTTATTCCACAGACAACATCCTGGCTAACACAACCCGACGCGCCCACAGCCATAATAGCTCTCAATGCTAATGTCGTTCTACGGTTGGTACGGCCGATTCTAATAATGGGAAAACGAATCCCCGACGATGTTTCGCTGGTGTGCTTTGGTCAGGAAGGATGGTGCTCAAACTTCTATCCGAGTATTTCATGTGCCCGAGTGGACAATCAAATGCGTGCACAGCGTGCCTTCGACCTTTTGTTCAAACGCATGGAAGACCCCGATTCGCCCGTCATGGTCGATACGGTTCACTATACTTTGGTCGAACGTGAATCGACTGCGCCGCCACAATAGGGCTATTCATTGTGTTCTGGGCCTCGAACGAAAATCTACTATCGGTTTGGTATACCCCGAAATCCTGCTAGGTCAGTACCATGATCTCAACTCTCCCGTCGTATCCAATAAACACCAGTTTCTGTGATTCATGGCACAGGCGCCGGCATTCGGTTTGACAAGATTCGGGCCAAGGCCTACAATAAAGAAGGCATGGGGAGGTTCCCCAAGGTCCCAGGAGTGCTGAATGAAACAAACAATAGTCAAACTGGTTGACGAAATTCTACGGCGAATTGAAGAGCATCCGGAGGGCGCGCCCACGGAAAGCGGTATCCGTCTGTGGTTATATCAGCAAGGGTATAGTAAGCGTGACATCGAAGATGCCATGCGACTGGTTCGGCCGCGGTTTCAGCAACAGGCGCAAATTCCGGAATCACGGCCTGTCGCAGTGCGGCCCCTCTCGGAATACGAGACGGCCAAACTCACGCCCGAGGCCCGCAGCGCCTTGGCCCGACTCGAACTGTATGGGCTGATCGATCCCTATGAACGGGAGATGGTGCTGGACCGCTTAGCTCATTACGAGGGCGAGGTGGGCATGGAAGAACTCGATTATCTGCTGTCGTGGCTGGTCTGCAGTTCTCGCGATTATGAGACCCAGCAAACGCTTTTCGGCATTTTCGAGGGCCAAAACGACACCGTCCATTAGTTATTAACGGAATGAGTACCCCATGACGCCCATCCAAGCGAGGGTGCGGCGTCATTGTGTTGTCAGGAGCAACTGAATGGCGAAATACCTGGTGGTGGTTGAATCCCCAGCCAAGGCAAAGACAATCAACAAGTTTCTTGGACGCAACTATGTGGTCAAAGCAAGTTATGGCCATGTTCGCGACCTTCCCAAAAGCGATCTGGGCGTAGATATTGAAAACGACTTCGAGCCCAAATACGTTCGACTCAAGGATTCCTCCAAGGCCATCAAGGAACTGAAGGAGTCCGTCAAGAAGGTCGACGGCGTGCTTTTGGCCACCGACCCGGACCGGGAGGGCGAGGCGATTGGCTGGCATGTCGCCGAATTGCTGAAGCCGGCCAAGAAACCCATGGAGCGGATTGTCTTCAACGAGATCACGAAGCGTCGAGTCCAAGAGGCCACCAAGCATCCTCGGCCGATCAACGACAATCTAGTCAATGCTCAACAGGCGCGGCGCGTGCTCGATCGGCTGGTCGGCTACAAAATCAGTCCGTTGCTGCAATGGTCCGTCCGCCGGGGATTGAGCGCCGGTCGGGTTCAGTCGGTAGCCGTGCGCATGGTCTGTGAGCGGGAAGCGGCGATCGAAGCCTTTGTGCCCGAGGAATATTGGACCCTTGACGCGCTACTAAAAACCGAACGGGATGAGACCTTTACGGCACGCCTCCATAAAGTGCATGGGGAAGACCCAAGCTTGGGCAATGAGGAGTCGGTGCACGAGGTGCTCCGCGGTCTTGAGGATGCTGCCTTTCGTATCCATTCGGTCGAACGAAAAGAGGTTAGACGGAACCCCTATCCACCTTTCATCACAAGCACGCTGCAACAAGAGGCGTCGCGAAAACTGCGCTTCAGCCCCCGAAATACCATGCGGATTGCGCAGCAGCTGTACGAGGGCATTTCCATCGGCGAAGAAGGAACGGTCGGCCTCATAACCTATATGCGTACAGATTCCACGCGGCTGGCTTCTGATGCCCTGGATGAAGCCCGGGAATATATCAGTAAACACTTCGAGCCCAAGATGCTCCCGGAAAAGCCCAATTTTTACCGGAGTAAAAAGGGCGCGCAGGACGCCCATGAAGCAATTCGGCCAACAGAGGTTCGCCATACCCCCGAATCCATTCGGCAATATCTGACCGAAGACCAGTACAAATTGTATACGCTTATTTGGAAGCGCTTCGTAGCGTGCCAAATGGCTCCCGCTGTTTTTGACCAGACGATCGTCACCGTCAAGGCAAAAGACTGCGACTTTCGGGCTACCGGCTCCATCATGAAGTTTCCGGGATTTACGGCGTTGTACGAAGAATCGACGGACGATGCCAACGGCGAGAAGAAAGACACCCGGCTTCCCGAAGTACACGAAAACGAAGGAGCGGAGCTGGTCGAATACAAACCCGAACAGCACTTCACCAAGCCGCCGCCCCGATTCAGCGAGGCCAGCCTCATTCGCGCCCTCGAAGAAAACGGCATTGGCCGACCGAGCACCTATGCTCCGACCATTAACACGATTATCGAGCGTGAGTATGTAGCACGCGAAAAGGGCCGTCTTTATCCCACACCGTTGGGCAAGGAGGTGAACGCGCTCCTGGTCAAAAACTTCCCAGATATCCTTGACATGGACTTCACGGCCCGGCTGGAGGCGGATCTGGACCATGTCGAAGAGGGCCTACGAGAATGGCACGATCTACTTCGCGCATTCTACGCCGACTTCGAACGAGACCTGGACAAGGCCCAGCATCGCTTGGTGACCGAAGCTGTGGGCGAGGATGTCTCATGCCCCAAATGCAACAGTGAGATGACTCTCGAGCACGGGTGGTATGGAATGTATCTCCGCTGCTCCAAGCATCCTGACTGCGACGGCCGCATTAGTCTTCGGAAAAAGGCCCAGACTGAACCAACCGATGAAGTATGCGAGGAATGCGGTTCGCCCATGGTCATACGGAGCGGCCGATTCGGCAAGTTTATGGCCTGCTCAAACTATCCCAAGTGCAAAAACACCCATAACGTGGACTCGGAAGGCAACAAAGTAGCCCGAGAGCCGCGGGAGGAACCTGTCCGCACGGACCAGAAGTGTCCGGAATGCGGCGGCACATTGCTAATTCGTAAAAACCGGCAGGGCGAACCTTTCTATGGCTGTGAAAAATATCCCAAATGCCGCTTCACCAAGCCCATGGAGCTTGGCCTCAAGTGCCTTCGCGAGGGGTGTGACGGTGATCTCGTTTCCAAGCGTGCCAAGGGACGGCGCTTCATCGGCTGTGATCAGTATCCGAAGTGCGATTTCACAGTGTTCGGTCAGGTCGACAAGGAAACCGCCTGCCCCAAGTGCGGCAACGAATGGACGACGGTGACCAAACCCCGGGGCAAACCCCATGTTCGACGATGCCCCAAACCGGGATGCGGATTTGAGCAGGAAATCGCCGAGGATACCGACGAAGACGCGTCGAGTTCCGACGAGGCCCATACGCAATCCGACGTATGATCATCGATTCCACGGGGAAGAAAACGCGGCCCTCTGGTTGTACTAAAGGGTATAGAGCAACACAATAGGCGTATGCCGCTGTTCTTCAACACAGTGCATGAGGAGTGATGCCGCAGCCATGATTTCACCGAAACAGTTCCTTGTCTATGCCCGGGCGCCGTTTACCTATGCGTCGCTGCTGCCCATGCTGACGGGCGCCGCCTTTGCATGGCGTTCGGGACTCGATTTTAACTGGCTCAACTTTGCACTTACCCTGGTGGGCATGCTGTTCGTCCATTTTGCGGTGAATCTGTATAACGATTACTTCGACTTCGTAAACGGGGTCGATCAGACCAATTCGTTTCGCGGAAAGTTCAACGGCGGCTCCGGAGCATTACTTGGACCGGATGTCACACCCCGCATGATGGCGCAAATGGCAACAGCCTGTTTGCTTATCGGCATTGCATGCGGAATCTGGCTAATGGTACGCGTTGACGGCGGTTTTGGTCCGGTGTTTGTCCTCATCATAGCCGGGATCATCTTGGGCGTGTTCTACACGGCCCCGCCATTGAAACTGGCATACCGCGGCTTGGGCGAAGTGGCCATATTTTTTGGACTCGGCGTCTTGCCGATATTCGGAACGTATTATGTGATTACCGGCGACATGTCCTGGACGCCGGTCATCGGTTCAATGCCGGTCAGCCTCGGCATCACTTGGGTCCTCTGGGTGAATGAGTTTCCCGATAGCGAAGGCGACCGCGCGGCGGGCAAACGAAACTTGGTGGTCCGCCTGGGTACGAGCGCGGCTCGCTATGTTTACGCAGCATTTGTAGCCGCTTGCGTAGTATTTATTCTTATGTCTCCCGTGCTTCTCGATATGTCGCCCTTCCTGTACCTGGGACTGCTGGGGATCATTCCGGCGTTTATCGCCATGCGGATCATCTTCGAGCACCACAGCCATCCCGACAAACTCGTTCGAGCTCAAGCCTTTTCCATCCAGAGTCATATGGCCACAGCGCTGCTGTTTGCCGTGGGGGTACTCCTTTAGCGCTTCTGCAATTGTGGTACCATGAAGATAAGGTGATTGCCGCAATTTCGTGAGCCCGAGTGGGGAGATTTCCATATTTTGGCTTGACTCAAATGGGAATGAGGCAGTAATCTCTTTTCTAGGGTATCAATTCTACGGATAGGTGGTGTACATGTCGATTACGCGCAAGAGTCCGACCGTCTCGGTCTTTTCGCAGGCTTTTTTTGACAGCCTCTGGATCCTTGTTGCGTGTATCGTGGCAAGTTTTTTCACATGGGATGAGGATGTCTCATTTCGACGGCACTTCGCCGATCACATCGGATATTTCGTCTCTTTTGTAATCGTCTGGTGCGGAGTTGCCACCGATCAGCGCGTGTTTTCATCCCATCGAGGCGATACTATCGTCAACCTTGTAGTGGCCTTGCTCAAGGCAGTGGTCATTTCCCTGGTTCTCACAAGCCTCCTCATGCTGTTCTTTACACAGCGGCCGTTCGAGCAGGAGTTCCTTGTCCACTTTGGCCTATGGTCAGCCCTGTTTCTGCTCTCATTTCGCATTGCCATTCGGCTTTTCCTGAACCATGTCCGGAGTCAGGGACTAAACTACCGCCAGATCCTGCTTGTTGGAGGCAACGAACGGGCGCGGCATTTCGTCGAGGTACTGCGAAGCCAAGGTCATTACGGATATCGGATCCTGGGCTTTATCGATGACGATCCCGAGCGCGCATCCTATTTCGAAGGCCTTGACGTACCCTATCTGGGCGACTTGCGCGACATCGAGATCTTGCCCATGAAGCATGTCATCGACGAGATCTATGTGTGTCTGCCCGTTCGAACCTATTACGAAACCATCACCAGCATGGCCCATCTGTGCGAAGGTATTGGAACTCCCATCCGGCTGATCGCCGACTTTTTCTCCGTGCGCATCGCCACAAGCAAGGTGCGGCAATTCCAGGATGTGCCGTTGCTCTCCTTGTCGCCCGTGCCGGAGGAACACCTGCAACTGCTGGTAAAACGTATGCTTGACCTGGCCGTATCGGGTTTCTTCTTGGTTACCATTGCCTGGTGGTTGTTTCCCGTTGTGGCGATATTGATCAAGCTCGATTCACGGGGGCCGGTGTTTTTCCGTCAGGAGCGAGTCGGGTTTAATGGCCGGCGATTCAACATGGTCAAATTCCGCTCCATGGTTATCAATGCCGAGGAGATCAAAGCGCAATTGGCTGAGATGAACGAAGCGGATGGTCCGGTGTTCAAGATGCGCGACGATCCCCGTATGACCCGTGTCGGCCGCTACATCCGCAAATTCAGCATTGATGAGTTGCCCCAGTTCATCAACGTATTCCTGGGCCACATGAGCCTGGTGGGGCCCCGACCGCCGGTACCCGCCGAAGTGGCCGAGTATACCTGGGACCAACGCCGCCGTCTTAGCGTGCGGCCCGGTATCACAGGGCTGCAGCAGGTCTGCGGTCGCAGCGACCTCGACTTTGAACAATGGGTCGAGCTGGATCTCTACTATATTGATCACTGGTCCCTCGCCGAAGACTTTCGAATCCTGTTACGAACGTTTCAAGTGGTGGTGCTGGCGAAAGGCGCGGCCTGACCATGGCTCCCGGGGGGGAGGCCGTCGGGACACCGCTGCCCGGCTTACGCGGTCTGGTACGGTTGGGACAGGCAGGGGGAGTGCTCTTTGTCGCCAAGGTGGGCGCAGCAGGGCTCTCCTTCATCATACTGGCGTTTCTCGCTCGCATACTCGGCCCCGCTTCCTTTGGTGATTTCACCCTGCTTCGCATTTTGTTTATGCTGCTTGTCGGATTGCTTGGTCCTGCCATCGATACGGCGCTCGTTCGATTTGGGGCTCGGGAATTGGTCCAATGTCCAGACCGATTCGCGCCAACGGTGCGTGCGGCCCTTCATGCAAAAGCCATGCTTGCCATCGCGTTCATCGTTGGGGGCATCGTCCTTGCCTATCCCGTACGTTCCGTACTTTTCGACCCCAGTTCGCCCATTCGTTCACTCCACATCGCCATCGTCTTTTGGGGCGCAGCGGCCATGTTGTTCGTGGATCTGCTCCGAGCCCTGTTACAAACGCAACAACGTTTTGCCGCCTATGCTGTCGTCGAGTTCCTTGTGCCGGTGTTACGCGCGGGCGCAGTGGC
>PWNM01000405.1 GCA_003557825.1 Candidatus Hydrogenedentota bacterium
AATGCATAGCCGTCATTAAGGGGCTCAATCCGGACATAGTGGCCTGTAGCAAGGTGGGATGCGCCGCGTGCTTTCGCATAGTCCAGAAGCATCCCGAACTTCACCCCGCGGTTGCAGCGTACGCACGGATTCGGCGTTCGCCCCACCGCATACTCAGCCACAAAGTCTTCGATGATGATCCGCTCGAATTCGGCGCTGAGATCGATCTCCTCGTGTGGGATTCCGATGAAGTCGGCAACGCGACGTGCTTCATGAAGATCCGGTCCGCATGGGCCTTCATCATCTTCGCGCTTCGGAAGGATGCGCATGGTCAGCCCCATGACTTTATAGCCTGCCTTGACGAGTAATGCAGCCGCGACGGAACTATCTACGCCGCCGCTCATGGCGACCATAATGGGGCAGGATTTGGGTATATCTAAAGAAAAGGGTAATTTCATAAGGTTATCCTAGTACAAAAACGCAAGCTCGGGATCGGTTATTCCCTGAACAATAAAAACCGCGTGAACGCAGCCGTTTTTACTGCACTCACGCGGCTTCCTTATCAATGCTAAAGTCTGACTCTATTTTTGCGGCTTTGGCGCGTTCCGTTGAGGCTCGGAAGCGGCGCTTTGATCTTCAGAAGATGCCTTGTCGTCGGCATTCCCCTGAGTGGCAATTCCCTGGGGGCCTCCCTGCTGTTGAGGGGGGTTCACCTGTCCGGGCGGTTTCATGGCGCATTTCCCCTCGAACAGCACACCTTCAGCAATGCTTACTTTCGGAGCCGTGATGTCCCCGACCAAGCGGCCGTTGGAGGTTATTTCAAGGCGGTCATTGGCGAATACATTTCCCTCAACTTCGCCGCTGATGACAATTTGGGCTGCCATGAGTTCAGCTTTTACCTTGCCTGTTTCCTGAATCACGATGCTGTCGTCGCAATGGATTCGACCATGAACCATTCCTTCGACACGGATAGTGCCTTTGGATTTGATGTCGCCTGTAATAGTCGTTCCTTGGCCAATGATAGTAATGACCTTGGATTCACCGTAGTTCCGTTTCTTTCCTGAGTCTAACATGGAGGCTTCGGGGTCCTTCTGTTTATTTCCTTACGGAAGGTATTGCTCGGGGTCAACATTTCGCCCGTCTACTTTAACTTCATAGTGAACATGCGGTCCAGTGCTACGGCCAGATGTTCCAAGCCTTCCAATCACGTCGCCGCGCTCGACTTGGTCGCCTACCTCCACAGATCGGCTGCTCAGGTGAGCATATAGCGTTACAACCCCATCTCCGTGGTCAACTCGGACCACATGGCCGTAGTAATTCTCATACGTGGACGAGATCACACGACCGCGCCCAGTCGACATCACTGGCGTACCGTACGGAGCACTGATATCGATACCATCGTGGTGCCGTACTTGACGGTTGAACGGATCACGGCGATATCCATATCGGGAAGTGACGCGATGCCGGGAATGCTCCAATGGCCAGATGGATGGAATCCGCTGAATCCGATCCAGCTCGGTCCTCATATCGTTCCGTAGCTCGGTTAGGCTCGCAATGCGCAGTCGGATTTCCTGGACGATAAGATCCGCCGGAGGTCTCGATAGTCCATAGATTACATGGGGGGGGCGGAGTACATCATCGAGCGAGGGGATCGCGCCGGACCCTCCGCGGCCCGGAGGGCCTCCCTTTCCGTTTCCATCGTCTGCGGACGCATTGGTATAACCTGCCGTGGACGTTACGCGGGGAGGAAGCCCTTGCATCTCGCGGATCTGTCCTTCGAGGACATATAGATCATTGAGTTCTGCTGTTATCGCTCGCGTCCGTGCTTCGTATTCCTCGCGAATCCGTCGCTCTGCTTCCTGGATATCACGATCGCTGAGCTCCGGTTCGGTCTGGGTAGCCTGCTGGTTAATCTGCTCTGTTAGATTGCGATTGGCCCGCTGTAAGTCGCGAAACTCCTCTTGAGCGGCCTGGGTTTGTTGATATAAATATGCAGAGAAGAAGGCGAATAACGAAGCCGCTGTTACCAGAATGACAAATAACGTCCCTATCATCCAAAAGTGCGATGTACCGACATTAAGTGAGCGGGTACTCCCCTGATCATGGGGTACCATCATAACTGTCCAGTGTTTCATGCGAATGAATCTCCCCGTTTCCTTGGCATAGGACCCGTATGATGGGCCCCCCTCTGTACCACGGCTATCGTTGGATGAAAGCCTTCGCCAAGTTCGAGTTACATTTGTTTCCAGCTATAGATTGTTCATCGGGATGCTCGGGCCTGATGTAATCGCCGCACCATTTCCGTCGGCGTCACCACCCGAACATGCTCATCCAGTTGCTCCGCGCATGCCAATGCCGCATCGTAGCACCTGGCGCCTCCGGCATCGGGAAACTCCGACCAGGCATGGATCACAACCCACGTGAAACGATCCTCGGGTTTCTCCACTGGGGCCGCGGCCCAATCATTGATGGCGCGAGCGGTCCCCTCGACCGTTGCGAAGTAATTGGCGTCCTGTGGGCCTTCCCACATAGCAATCAGCGGCGTAATCACTGCCAACGGATCCCCGTTGTCCGGGCGTTCAAACCACTCAATAGCGCCCCGTCCCGCTGCGTAGGGGTGATACTGCGTTACCAGCAACCCTTTCAGCGCCGGAAGCTCCCGCGCCACAACTTGGTACGCGGTTTGTGCATCTTCACTATTCCATTCCGTTGCGAAAGACTGAATTGTAACCGCATTTAGCGACTCGAGATAGGGCCTGCATCGCTGCAACAAAGTCGCCAGGGCATCTTCGCTACCTCGCTCTTTGCCGAAGCGATCGAGATAACAATACCCTGTTGAATACTGCAAAAGCTCGTCCGCCTCGGTGGCACTACCGAGAAGATAGTCCACGATGTGGGGATTGGCCTGCATGGCATTGATGATGGCCGCACCCCATCCAAAGGGTAACTCTCCACGACGGGATGATCCCCAAACGTGGCTTTCGGTTGCAAGGCTACCTGTGGTCCAGCACAGATTGTCTCCATCACTCAACACAAAGGCCACATAATGGGCCCCATCATCATCCAGCTCATCGTTCAGTACTGCCGGATCAGCGGCTGGGCGCTCCGGAAAGGGATAGTCTAGCCCGCTCTGCCCCGCCATATACAAAGGTAGATTCAGCAACCAGTCGGCCGGAACCAAGGTGAGGCCGTGTTCGCTCGCGCGAATGACGAACGCGATTTCCTCAAAGGTATCCCATCCGAATACAGCTCCGCCTACTTTGGCGTGATCGAGCGCACGCGTATACCCACCGCCAGGACCCGTGGATACCAACGATGCCCCAACGGCTACGGTCAGGTCGCGCATATGATGGTCCCTTCGCGGATCGGCCAATCCAACCAGATCACGCGATAGGGAATCGCCATATTGATCGAACAACCAATCATGGTCCTTGTCGCGCACATCCTCGAGTAGGGCAAGTCCAAGCTCTTCAGCAGTGTTCTGCAGATGCTCCTCGATGGCCACCGCCTGAAGCGGTGCACACAATGACACTGCGATGTTCAACGAGGTATCCTGTAAAGGCTCGCCCAAGGGCGTATCATCGCGACGGTACAGTACATATCCCTGTACGCGGCCGGCTTGCGCCATCAAATCGAGCAAAGCCCATGCGTCGCCGTCGATTGTCTCGATGGCGGGGTCATATTTATCAAGAACGCTTTGATAGCTCATCTGCGCCGCTTCATGGCCGTCCTCGATTTTGAAATAGACGCCCTCATCCGCTTTACGGGATTGGTAGGCGATCAAGCCCGACAGGGTTTGTTCCATCACCTTGACATCCGGATTCGCTGAACGGGGCGCGCTCGTTTCGTATATGTGGGTTGGCTTAGGGAACATGGGCCAAAAACGGGGAGTCTCCTCAGTGGGATAATCAATGTCGTCTATAGGTTCACATCCGGTATGCGGGCTAAAGGCAATGCACATTCCGGCCAGAACCACAATAAGACGACGACTGAACAGCATTGTCACGAACCCCTCCTTGGCAATCTGTTGTATGAGAGCATACCCCTCCAAAGCTGAGGGGCACACATTTTGCTCATGATAGCATGGCGCAACGGAAATGTCAAAGTAAAAACAGATATATTATTGAAAAACGCATATTGGCGTCGGCTACGATGATACCGGCTGTTTGAGGTAAAACATGCTGATAAAATCTTCGGGCCGCTTGTCAGGGTCAGTTTGTCGGTTGAACACCTTTACCAGGTCCTCATAATCCTCCTGATGCTTCATGTCCCGTTCGTAAAGCGCTCGCAGGTCGTGTACGGCCACGGTTCCATTGCGATGAAGGGGACACCCCGTATCGTTGTGCAACGCAAACCCCCGGAATGAACCGTCTCGAGTTTCTTTCACTCGGAACGGAAACAAGCGACATAGCAGCGGTCGTGCCTCGTAAATGGTACACGCCCGCGTGTATTGGTCCAGGAAAATGCAGCCGGTTTTTGAATCACGCTGCAATGCCATGAGGTAGCGTTCGTCGCCACAGATCAACCAGGTCGGATCATCCTCATCGACATTGCTGATCTCGTCGGGTGTTAAGAACTCGATGAACTCATCAGGATGTCGCCCCGTTTGGCGGACAATTTGAACCACATCCCATGGGGTCGGCAGAGCAACCACATCGGTACAACAATGCAGGCAATGATGGCATTTGAATCGGACGGTCTGATTGGTTCGCATAGGCGCACAATACCTTTTCCGGTTGGCCAAGGACAACCCGTGTTACGAAAACAACGCTATGAGGTCTGGGAAATATTCGACATGGGCGTCTGCATCATTCACGCGCTGCCCTATAGCTTCGGGCTACAAATCATTCATGACGCGCGATCCCCAGTATGGTGCAGATTTCCTGCGTCCGGTTTGGAGCATGTCGAAGATGATGATGGGCCGCTTCAAATTCAACGGCAGTCCTTCTAATAAAACACGCCCCATAGGCGACCATGGGGCGTGTAGCCAATATAAGATAGGATACGATCTACCGCTTCGAGAATTGGAACCGTTTCCGAGCGCCGGGCTGACCGTACTTTTTACGCTCGACCTCGCGGGCGTCGCGTGTTAGAAGGCCCGACCGCCTTAATATGGGCCGGCAATTCGTGTCCATCTGGGCAAGGGCCCGGGCGATGCCTAAGCGCAATGCTCCGGCTTGACCGGACAAGCCGCCACCGTCGCACCGTGCGCGTATGTCGTATTTGCCTGTATTATCGGTGGTTGTAAAGGGTTGGTTTGCAAGCATTACCAACACCTCCCGGGCCAGGTAGTCATCTACCGGATGTCCATTGACCACAATTTTGCCCGTACCCGGACTCATCCGAACCCGTGCGCGTGCTGTTTTTCGACGGCCGATGGCCACTACTTCATTGTTTGCGTTTGCCACTGTCAAACCTTTCCTCTAGTCTCGTGCTACTGCGAGGGATTGCTATTCCATCGGGTACATTTGGGGCGATTGGGCTCCATGGGGATGGGAATCGCCGGCATAGACCCGTACATTTGTCAAAATCTTACGACCCAGCCGGTTATGAGGCAACATCCCCCGAACGGCTTCAAAGACGGCCCGTGTTGGATGCTTCTGCATCATCCCTGCGAAATTCGTTTCCTTCAATCCTCCAACATAACCCGAATGTCGCTGATACATCTTTTGTTGCGCCTTGTTTCCCGTCACCCGAACTTTGTCCGCGTTTATGATGACGACATGGTCTCCACAGTCGAGAAATGGCGTAAATTGGGGTTTGTGCTTTCCACGAAGCAATTTCGCGGCTTCTGCCGCAACCCGGCCTAGGACCTTGCCTTTCGCATCGATCACAAACCAGTCTTTCCGCACTTCGCCCTCCTTGGGCACATAGGTCTTCACGTCAACTAACCTCCGGTAATCCGCCCGCGGCGGGACATAATAATGGGCGTTTTCACATCTAGAAACAGCGACGCTAAGTCTACCCAATGCCCTGTACAAAAGTCAAGGAAACAGCCCAATGCGTTTGATAGCATGTGCGCATTCGTACCCAAAAGCAGAAAAAGAGAGTCTAAGGCTGTTGTCGGCTCAGCTCCTCTAGCTCGTCCAGAAACCACTGGACCGCAGGAAATCGGTTCTCATGTTCCCAGATAAACTCGACATGACCGTTCAAATACAGGACATATATCCCCGGTTCTTTCCTACAGGCCAAGCTACGGGATAATCGATGGTGGTCAAAGCTTCGATCGAACATGACGGGGATCTGATCTCTCGAGTAGTCGTCTTTTTCTTCAAGATGCCTGTTGAGCCGCGGCAGGACGCCGTTGACTCCCGCATCCTCGAAACCCGCAGGCAAGGGAAGATCCTCAACGAAATCGCTATTGTGGCGTAGCGCTTGCCGGTAGGCTTCGAGAAATGCCCGTCCTTCGCGTTCGTTTCGTAGCGCATAGCCGAGATAGACATAGCTGTTGTGCTCGAATCCCGGTTCCTCCACATCCGCGTCCGGACCCTCAGGGCACTGCGCAATGCGAATATCGTTCCAGAAATCGGGGTAGACGGTATCGGGGTCCATCAAGAACACCCCCGGTTGCGCCGCCAATGGAGGTAGCACGCCGTCATGCTCAAATGCGTACATCTTGCAGATCAGTCCCATCTGCTTGAGATTATTGGCGCAGGAACGTGGCCTTTCGCGTCTGGATGTGGTAGCAAACATGGGGAGGATGATAATCGCTGCCAATAGCACGAATACAAGCGCCAATCCGGCAGTCAGGCAGGTTTTCCCACAGGTTGGTTTCTTCCGCTTTAAGCGAGCCTCGAGCGTTTGTTGAGCCGACTCATCGGCGCGAGCGGGCAGTCGGTCTGGTGTCAGACGTGCTATGCCGGGTATCATGGCAGCGTCCTTTCCTGCGAGCCAATGATCCAATTATTTCGTCTGCGTCTAAGCCAACGTAGTTATCTGTATTAGAGGTGCATTCCCTATGAAGCCGTATAGTGTTCGCGCAACGCCTCCAGTTCATCCAAATACCATTCAACCGCAGGAAATCGGTTTTCGTGTGCCCAGATGAATTCGACACGACCGTCCATGAACAGCACATTGATCCCTCTCGCGTCGTGGTTTTCAAAGGAGCGATCAAACATGACCGGAACGTTGGCCTGTTCCGCATAGGGAATCCGTTCTCGCAGGCGGGGAATTGCCTCGATGTCCAGGGCCTCATGTCCCAGTGGAATGGGCAGATCATCTTCGAATCCCTGGCCCGATTCGAGGGCTTCGCGGTAGGCATCGAGAAAGGCCCTTGCCTCGGCTTCCGTTTGTACGGCATATCCGAGGTAGATGTAGCTACCGCCATCCGACTCAACTGCGTCTTCGATGTCCTGTGGGGCATTGGGACATCGCAGCACCGTTAGGTCGGTGAAGTATTCGGGATGGATGGCGTCCATATCAGGGCTGAACTGGCCGGGTTTTTCCGATAATGCAGGCCAGTGTCCGTCTGGGTTTTCCGCGCCGAACATTTTGAACACCAATGCCATCTGTTTCAGGTTATTTGCGCAGGATGCTTGATAGGCGGCTCCTCGGGCACGCGAAAGGGCGGGAAACATTATCGCAGCGCTGATTGCCACCATGCCGATCAGTAGCGCCAGCATTACCGAACCGACGATGATCCCCACAAGCAGGCACGTCTGTCGGTCGCTTTTGGGGTTTAGGTTAGGCGGTGGAGGCGGTACGGCGCCCGTGCCTTGCGCTCGAGCAGGTAATCGGGACCGCGAAAGACGTCGAACGAACGGGGCGCTCCGAATCATGGCGTTTCCTCCTAATCCTTGGAACAACACTCGAATCCAGGCCATATCTATGGTTGATGTAAGAATAGCGAATTATCGGGCAAAGCGCAATATTGTTATCGGGATAATTGCGGAGTTCATTACGACTGCGGCTCTCCAATAGCTTGTGCATCGAATGCGGCGCTGATGGGCCAGGACGGCCGTCCGGATATGCGATGGGAGCCTGACATGGGGGTGCGTCTATTGCGCAACTCATAGATCAAGGAAGGGATGCACGCGCCCATGTAAGTATGGCGCAGAATAGGGTACTTAGACCGCTCGAAGGGTGATCAGCCCAACTTCGGGGGGAACACGGAAGCGGATCGGCATAAAGGAAGTCCCGACGCCGCGGGAGACTATAACCGGACACGCCGGCCCCTGGCACAGGCCGCCGAGATACCGTTCTCCAAAATCGCTGCCGTTGGGCGGGCTGCCCAAGAAGGGTATGTGGACCTGGCCGCCGTGGGTATGGCCGCTGAGCATGAGATCGACCCGATGCAGCGGCCCAATCTGTTCGGCCGCATCGGGGTTGTGGGAAAGCATGACTCGGGGCACAAACTCCGGAACCTTAGCCAGGGCGTTATCGAAGGAAACCTCGTCTTCCCACAGGTCTCCGACACCGGCGATACAGAGCATGGCATCGTTGTTCGGATGGCTCGACAATCCTTCTGGAGTGAGGAAAAGATGGGTGTTTTCAACAAGTTGAATGCCCGCCTTACGAAACGCGGTCCGACAGGCCTCGGTTCCTTCCCAATGCTCATGGTTGCCCATGACCGCGACGCTGCCCATACGACTCGTGTAATCCGCCAATTGGCCAATGCCCGGCTCCACGGAATCGGGGGTAAAATGGACATGGTCGCCTGTAAACACAACCAGGTCGGGGTTCAGACGGTTGACTTCTTCGGCCACCTCTCGCAGGTAGGGCAACCCGGTGAACGGGCCATAGTGGGTGTCGGATACATGGGCCAATCGGATTCCGTCGAGGGCCGCGGGAAGACCATGAATGGGGACTTCGTAGGGGCGGATCTGGAGCCGGTTCGGCTCGACCATGTAAGCATAGCTTCCGACGCCTGCCATGGCCAAGCTTCCCGCACCTGTGGCGGAACGGGTTAGAAACTGACGCCGGTTCAGCAAACCTTCCTTGGGCCGTTGCGGCAAGGTATTCCAGGGATGGCTACTACGCTGGAGTCGTTGGAACAGGCGCCGTCCACCCAAGTAGAGACCCCAAAGAAAATAGGGCGTACCGAAACAGGCAACGATGAAATGCGACAGGGGCCAATGATGTCCGTCACGGGGAATGAACAACCAGACGATAGGCCGGATCGGAGCGATCAGAAAAAACGCTCCGCGGTACAGCAAGCGTCCCGGAGTTTCGAGATATTCCGGCAAAAGGAGCAGTTCAGCTTGAAGGATTGCGGTCAGCAACAACGTGCCTATAACGCTAAGCCATAGGAATTTTCGAACTCGGGGATGGATAGCGCGTATGACACTTCTCATCAAAGAGTAGGTAAATGGTGTGCTCATAAATGGACTCATTCCCTCACAATATATCACACAAAGGCGCGTTTGGGCCAAAAACGTTCAACAAGCGGGGCAGGTTGACAAACGCAGAGTTTTACCGCGGCAAACAGATCATGTACACTCCTGCGTAATCGGGTTGTTGAATTCAACTGGAGGCTTCTATGACCGTAAAATCGAACGATGACGTTGTTGCTGACGGTATCCATGCCCTCCCGCATCGTGAACTGATGTGCGAGCCGGCCCGGAAACTGCGGGACACATACGCCATAACGCCGGGAGCGCCGCTGTTTCGTCGGGAATTCGGGTTTTACTGTCTCGAAGCCTGGCATGAACAAGGATTGCCCCGGGAGGCCAATCTGGCGGAACTGTTTCAATATGACCCGCCAGGCAACCACATGCTGGGCCAATTGGGTTGGTGCGAAGCGGGTTTCTCACCATGTTTTGACGTAAAAATCGTCGAAGACAGGGGGGACCACGAGGTTGAGCAGGATTTTGCGGGTCGGCATGTCCTGTATTTCAAGGGGCGAAGGCATGGTTTCATGCCCGAGTATCTTGATCATCCCGTTAAGGACTGGCGTACGTGGGAAGAAGACGTAAAATGGCGGCTTGATCCGAACTCGCCGGAACGATATGCGGACCTCGATGCCCGCATGGCCACGGCCAAAACGCAGGCTGCGAAAGGCATTATGATCACGCAGAACCTGGTGGGCGGCTACATGTACTTGCGCAGCCTCATTGGTCCGGATAAGCTGTTGTATATGTTCTGCGAGCACCCGGATCTGCTGAAGGATTGTATGGAAACCTGGTTTACGCTGGCCGACGCAGTCATCGCACGCCATCAGGCCCATGTAACCCTCGATGAACTCTATTTAGCCGAGGACATTTGCTATAACAACGGACCGCTTATCTCGCCGGACATGATGCGGGAGTTTTTGCTTCCCTACTACCAGCAATTGATTGCAAATATCCGCAACCGACAAATCGACCGTAACCGTCACCTTTACCTCCAGATCGATACGGATGGGTTTGCCAATCCTGTGATTCCTGTCTATCAAGAGATTGGCATGGACGCCATGAGTCCCTTTGAGGTGGCATCCGGCTGCGATGTGGTCAAGACCGGTGGAGAATACCCGCAATTGGCCCTCTTTGGCGGAATAGACAAGCGCGTATTGGCGACGACCAAAGCCGAAATCGATGCGATGGTCGAACGCATCCTTCCGGCTATGTGTGAGCGGGGCGGATATATCCCCACCTGCGATCATGGCGTGCCAGCGGAAGTCCCTCTGGACAACTACATGCATTACCGCACCCGGTGTATCGAACTGGGGGGGTAGCAGGGCGTCCCAAGAGGGGTTAGTTTGCGCGTTTCATCATATGAGAGTCACTATGATAGAATTTTTCTTTGTGCAATCTAGCGGCGTCGCAGCCGCACGATGCCCGATGTGGGCTATGTGGAGGATAGTTAGACCGTGATACAAGACTTAATGCGAAAGCACAAGCGAGGGCTACTGTATGTCATCGTTGGCCTCATAATCATCCCATTTGTTTTCTGGGGCGGATATACCGGCTTTACTGGGGGCCAAGATCCCGAGATGGATCCCATGTTTCAAGAACCAATTGCCGTCGTTGGAGGGATGCCCATTGATTCGCGGATCTTCATGGCCGCTTTGAACGAGCAGCTTCAGCAGCGACGGATGATGGACCCCGATGTATCCTACAAAGATTTGCATGAAGACGAAACGGCCATGCAAGTTATCGAAATGCTGGTTGATCAGATGGTGGTTGATCTGCAGTCTTCCGATGTGGATCTCAGATTCGACCGGGATTTCCTGGTAGAGCAACTGCGAAACCATCCACGATTCCAGCGAGATGGCGAATTCGACCCTGAGCTTTGGAATATGTGGGTGCAAGATGGAGAACGCACTCGCAACTGGAATGTCGAATATGAAAACATTGAAAACAATCTTCAACGTCGATTGGTTCTAGAGCGAGCATTGGCTCCGGCCCGGGTACTCGAACGAGATGTCCGACGGCAATTTGAGCGTGACAACACTCCAATTCGCGTACGATATGTTCTCGTTGAGCCGGAAGTCGAACTGACGGAAGACGAAATCGAGCAGTTCTATGCCGAAAACGCAAGCCGATATGAGATTCCCGAGCAATACCACGTGGACTTTGCGACCATTTCGCTTGAGCCGCCTATGCCTGACCTGGTGAATGAACTGGTTGAGCGGGCGCGAGACGGCGAAGACTTCGCCGAGTTGGCTCAGACGTATTCGGATGCGGCAGATGCCGAAGATGGCGGGGAGATGGACTGGCAAATGCCGGGTCTTACCGTGCCCGACCATGTCCAGCCGTTGTTTGACCTCGAAGTGGGAGATGTCAGCGATCCGGTAAAGGGTCCCAATGGTTATTACATTTACAAGGCCGAGGAAGAACGTTTTAGTGAGTTGTCCGGCGACCGGGATGTCCGGGGACGGCGAATTGTAATCCGGCCGGAACTCAGCGATGAAGCCCGACTGGAGCGCATGGCTCAGGCGGAATTGCTCGTGGAAAGCGCCGGTGAACTGGATGACTTCGTTGCTGCTGCTGAAAAACTGGATCTTCCTGTCCATTCGAGCGGCGCCTTTAACCGCCAATCCTCGACGATTCGAAATGTTCCCTCTACGGATGTGTGGGGATTCCGCAACGCCATGCTGGAACTCGACGAGGGCGATGTTTCGAGCGTGGTCGAAGGATCCCGCAATCTGTATGTCGCCCATGTCAAAGAGGTTGAACCATCTGAGCTCCCGCCTCTTAACGATGTACGTGATGACGTGATACAGGATGCCAAACAGGCCGCCAGACGTACCCCCGAATATCGACTCGAAGTAGCGGAACTGGCTCAGGAAATGCTTGACAGTGCAGATTCGATTCAGGAGCTTATTGATCGTTTTCCGGAGTACAACCTAGTTCCAGAGGAAACACCGGCCTTTTCGGTTGCCGAGTTTCGGCCCGCGCAGAATATGCCCATGTGGCCCCCCGATGCCGTGGTTGAGGCTGTGTGGGACAAGCAACCGGGCAAACTTGCAGGTCCCGTCCGTGATTATATGGGGCAGCTTTACTTTGTGGAGCTTGTGGAGAAAGAAACCCCCGACGATGAGATCTGGGACGAGTTCGAAGAGCAGAAAGACATGATTCGCGATCGGTTGATCGCGCGGGCGCAGAATGAACGGTTTGATGACTTTCGTGCGGAAAGCCGGGCCCGCCTCAACTGGCAGCTCAATCCGCAGGCCTATGGAAATGTGATAGGCCTCGAAGACGAGGAAGAAGCCGTCGAGCCGGATGATCTATTCGATGACGAAGGCATTGAGGCAGTCGATGCGCCTGTCTCCCCGATGCCCATGGGACAGAGCGGCCAGCCTCCAGTGATGCCTATGGGTGAAGGTGGGGATATTCCCGTTCAGCTTCCGCCTGGTGCCGCTGAATAACGTTGTCCGGGGAGTCCCAATAGCTTCGGTGAAGTCGCGCTATGTGGCGCGTCTTGCTTTGAGAGCAAGACGCGCCATGCTGTACAAAGAACACGGACCTTTTTCTGGAGCATTCCTCCATTTCCTGTCTGAAGAGCCCGTCGCCCAGTCAAGTCGAAAATCCGCATGATCTAGTCCGCTAGACCGTGATATAATCACCCACCCACCCGAACGGAGTATTTCAGTATGCAGGAATTAAAAGCCCTTGTGCGCGCTGCGTTGGCCGAGGGTATCGGACAAGGAGATATTACTACAAATGCTACCATACGCCCGGATTCGCGGTGTCAAGCTTGGCTCATTGCCAAACAAGACGGTATCTTGAGCAGTACAAAGGCGTTTCGAGCGGTTTTTGATTGTCTCGACGCTGATATACATGACTGGAAAGCAATTCACGACGGCGCTAGTTTTGAGAGGGGCGACCGGCTTATCGAATTCCAGGGGTGGACTGCGCCGATACTTACCGGCGAACGGGTGGCGCTTAACTTTATCCAGCACTTGACGGGTATCGCAACCTTTGCAGGCGAATTCCGCAAGGCTGTTGAAGGCCTGCCTGTACGCCTTTGCGATACCCGTAAAACAACGCCGTTGCTTCGCAAACTGGAGAAGGAAGCGGTTGTACACGGCGGATGCACCAATCACCGCTATGCGTTATTCGACGGCGTGCTTATCAAGGAAAACCACATCACAGGAGCGGGAGGGATTCGTCCGGCACTCGAACGGGCCATCAAAGGAACCCATCACCTGATGAAAGTCGGGATCGAGGTAACCAATATTGACGAGCTCCACGAGGCAATTGCGGGTGGAGCCGACGCCGTATTGTTGGATAACATGTCGGTCGAGATGATAGGCGAAGCGGTTAAAATCTGTGAGGACGCAAATGTGGTTGTGGAAGCCAGTGGCAATATAACCATGGAAAACGTTCGAGCGGTGGCCGAGGCGGGAGTTCATCTTATCTCAATAGGAGCCCTGACGCATTCTGCGCCGGCGGTTGACCTGTCTCTGATCATCAAAAATGTGTGACCCCACTCTGGATAGTCTGAACCCCGCTCCTTTAGCGAATCAGGTGGTCGGTTCGCGGATACTGATTTATGATACCGTAGATTCCACCAACAACTTAGCTTTGCGGTTATCCGGCGATGGGACGGTGGTCGTGGCTGATGCCCAAATAGCCGGACGCGGCAGGCATGGCCGCGCGTGGCACAGTGCGCCCGGCATGGGGATCTGGTGTAGCGTCGGCTTCGACCGGCCCGTGGAAGGCCTGCTGTTCGCCGCGGTATTATCGGTCAGGGAAATGCTCAGCATGTTTTTGGGTGCATCGGCATCAAGACTGGCGGTCAAATGGCCCAATGATTTACTGGTTGCTAAGCGTAAAATCGGCGGTTTTTTGGTTGAGTGCCGCGGAACTCGCACCGTCCTGGGCATGGGGCTTAACGTTAGTCACCGCATCGAAGATTTTCCCGAGGATA
>PWNM01000376.1 GCA_003557825.1 Candidatus Hydrogenedentota bacterium
CATCGGGGTCGGTGTGGGGGCCATAGGCTATCGCGTCGCCACTCACCGGATCGGTGAAGCTGTTGGAATGGCCCTGTTTTGCGAGGGATCGGAGCATTTTATCCATGGCGATTACTGGGAAGCCTTAGATATGCTGCACCATGCGCGGCATTTATACAAAGGATCTGCCGGACCGGAATACATGCTGACGGAAGTATATATCGATCTTGGCATAGAGGATGTAGCCCGCCGTTATTTTGAGGAGTTTCAGCATTTGGCCGACCAGGGATACTGCACCCGGTATGTTGCTGACTTTAACATAGAAGACACCATCGAGAAATTGAACACCATGGGCGGCGTGACGACCGAACGTTTTTCTTACCACAGAGGGCACGGAGAGGAACGGAGGAAGTTGGCGGCGTATTGGACGGGATACCAGGATGGGCGGGAGGATCGGGATCGTCTTTTATCAGGCCTGTTTTTGACACCGCGAACAGATGCCTTTGACCTCGAGTTGCACCGATACGGGCGTGCCGAAGGCGTGGGCTTCTTTCGGAGGCTCGTAGGCGTCGATCCGGTTGGATTCAAAATCGCGGATGGAGCCGCATTGGATGCACACAAAATGATGATGGGGGTCGCGCTTGGCGTCGAATCGGACCCGCTCGCGGCTGATGCCGACGAAGGAGATGATGCCGTGTTCGGCCAGGAGCTTCAGGTTGCGATACACCGTGTCGAGGGATACCGTGGGGATGCGCTCGCGCACCTGTTGATACACGATCTCGGCATCGGGATGGTCGTCGGATTCGGCCAGGACACGGTAGATCTCGAGGCGTTGGTGGGTGACTTTCAGTCCCTTCGCTTCGCAGGCGGCGCGAAACCGGGCAATAAACGGATCCTGTTGGGCGTTTGATGGCATGGTTGGTCCTTGATTAAGAATAAATCGTACCTGCGACTTTATCAGGTTATGGGCGTCGTGTCAAATTCGGCCGTCGCACTGCAGGTCACGGGAACACCGAGGCCGGATGGGCTGTTGATCATGGGCATAGGGGAGTGTATCATGCCGCATGAGCGTAGCTCTTACTAGTCCCAAAGGTCTGAACTGATGAAAGTCTTGCTATCCAATACGGTCTCACGCGAGCGTTTTAACTGCATTCCCGATCTTGGATTGGGGTATTTGCTGGCATTGGCGCGGCAAAAAGGGCATGAGGCGCATTTTGTGGATTGCTTGCTCGACCGTCTCGATGTTGCGGGATATCTGACCGAAGTGGAGAAGGTTCAGCCTGACCTTGTGGGCCTCAAGGTTTATAGCATCGACATAGCTTTTGCGGCGGAAATGATCGCGGCCTTGCGTGAACGCCTGCCCACCGCGGTTATCGTTATTGGCGGTCCTCATCCCAGCACAGAGCATCCCGATGTTCTGTGGAAGCAGTTGCCGGAATTGGACTACGCATTCGCGGGCGAGGCGGAGGCGGGCTTTCCGGCTTTGCTGGGATATCTGGACGAAGGAGCAGGTCGCTTGGAAGGCATTCCGGGGCTATTGTGGCGAGATGAAGAGGGTACGGTTCAAAAGAACCCGCCATGCCTTGTTGAGGAATTGCACGAGCTTCCCTTTCCCGCATGGGACCTAATCGACCCCCGGCGTTATCCATTTGGGTATAGTTTTATGACCTATCGTTATCCGGCGGCGCCAATGGTACTCACCAGAGGATGCCCGCACCAATGCACCTATTGTGGCTCGCATTTCATCACCGGCCGCCATGTCCGCGAACGAAGCATCGATAACGTTATCGAGGAAATCCAGTACCTTAGACGTGATTTCGGCGTCATTTCGTTAGACATTTGCGACGAAAACATGGCACTTGATTATGGATACGCAACGGAGTTTTGCGAGCGGTTACTCGAAACAGACACAAACATCCATTGGAATCTGCCCTACGGTGTCCGTTTGGATTGCCTCGATGCGGATTTGGTGCAGCTAATGGAGCGGGCCGGATGCTATGCCTTGAGTGTAGGGATCGAAAGTGGTTCCGATCGCATTCTGGAGCAGATCAAAAAACGCCTCACGGTCGCCCAGATTCGCGAACAGATGGCAATCGTGAAACAACATAGCCGGATGATGGTACAGGGATACTTTATGATGGGATTTCCCACGGAGACCAAAGAGGAGATCGAGGAGACGATCGACCTAGCGTGTTCGCTTCCGCTTGATATTGCCGTGTTTCATCCGTTGCGCGTGACTCCGGGTACCGAGATTTACGCCGACCTCGAAGCCAAAGGTCTTGTCGGACACGAGGTGGACTACGCAGGCATGGGAAACCATTACTTTGTTCGAAGCTATTGCGATGTCGACGATGACACCATGAAGGTGCTTTATCGCAAGGCGTACCGCCGGTTTTACGCAAGGCCTGGGGTCCTTTTCAACCTGCTTTCACGGGTACGTACGCGTGCCCAACTCAATGTGTTGATAAACGCAGCCGCCCGCTTAACAACCGGATCAATCCGGGATGCTTGCAGCTGGAAAGAGAACGCAGCTACCTAATCATTCCGGTCATGCGCGTCGTATGCTAAGGCACCCTGCATTTTACCGGATACCTGCCGCTGGATGCCGTAGGTCGGGTCGTAGACTACCACGTCCACGCGCAGGGGCCCGACCGCCGTGCCGGTGAAGACCTGTTCGTAGGTCTCGCCCGGTTCTACCGTAATCGACGCGCGGGTTTCGACTGTTCCCACGGGCAGGGCATTCGGACCCGCGACGGGAAGGGCCACGAGCCGGCCCAGGTCGGCATAGACGGTCTCCCGGTCGGGCGGACGGGCCAGGTTGATGCGGAGGGTGACCGGTTCGCCGTCGCTTTCGACGATTCCCACCTCGTGCCACATCCACCGTTCCCGGTCGCCGTCGGTTTGAGGAATGAACCGGCCTACGGTCTCCTGGCGGTCGTCGGCTCGGACGGCGTCGACCTGAATCTCGGCGCGGTGGGCGTCGTCGGGACCTTCGGCATAGGCCCGCAGCCCGATGCGATAGGTACCCGGGGCAAGGCGCATCGTCCCTTCGAGCCCATGGGCCGGTGCGTCGTCTTCCGCGAGGCGGGCGACCCAGACGAACTCGTCCACCCAGTCCACATGGTCGGCTCCCCAATGGCGCTGGGGTTCCCAGCGGCTGTCCTCGGGATGGGTTCGGCTCAGGGCCATGGGCGCGAGGGCTTCGGCGCTCGTCATCAGGGCGCACGTCAATTCGAGGGGGTGGTCGTAGGGATTGTAAATGCGCACGGGCAATTCCCATGCACCGTCGGGTCCGGGCTCAACGAGGCCCCGGCTCGGCGTCCAGATGCCCAGGTCGTCCCCGGTGTACGTCTCGATGTTGGCCCACTGCTCCCGAAACACGTCGTCCCAGGGCGCAAAGGCCGGCCCGGTCACGGTTGGCGCGTAATATCGGGGCAGGGTCCGCTCCATCCAATCGGCCACATAGACCACGCCGGTCTCGGGCGGCGGCCGCATATCGTAGAGGTAGAGGACGGCTCCTTCGAACGCGTTCCGGTCGAGGCGCACGCCATTGTGGTCCAACCAGCGGACCATGATCTCGGCGGTGATATCGCGCTGCTCGGGGTTCCAACCGGCCACGACCAGCCAGACCCGATCCGCCGCGGCGGCCATCACGTCGATGCGTTCGGGCAGGGAGCCAAGGTTCTCCCAGATGGCCTCCATGGGGAAGCTGTTTATGAGGGCCTCTCGTTCCTGATCGGTCCAGCC
>PWNM01000129.1 GCA_003557825.1 Candidatus Hydrogenedentota bacterium
CGGTTACCCCAGTGATGGTGCGACGGTTCCAATTGATGCCGTCGGGTGATACGAGGCTCAAGCCCGTCTGTGGCAGGCCCGGCGGTTGAATGTAAAGGGTCCAGCGTGTTTCGGGGTCATCTCCATCCCAATTGGGCGCCACCGTCCACGAATCGGGCGTGATCCCATGGGGCGATACCTGATTGGTGCCGGGCCGAATACCGAACTCGGGGCGTTCCCAATGCAGACCGTCTCGGCCTGTGGCGAGGGCGATGGGGCCAAACCACGAGGTCTCGTACCACATTTTGAAATGGCGGTTATCGGGATCCCACCAAACGCCCCCGCTTTTGGGCACTGCGCCGGCGTTCCCATGACCATACGGTTTTTCGTGGTCCGGCGGCCCAATCGTTTCAAGCTCCGTTTCGGGTTTCAGTATTGGGTTTCCCTCATACTTGGTTGGCATATGAAAGATGCGTTCAAGATCGGTCTGTTCGATGAGAAAATCATCCACGAATAATTGCCGGCCCACATCAATCGGGATAACTGAAGGAGGATGATCCAAATAGGGCACAGGCATGGGGCTCCAGTCTGTCGTATCGATGGTCAAGGGGGGCCATTCCTCCGGAAGTACAATCCCATTATACAAGCGTTCTCCTGTGTTTTTACCCCACTCCATAGACTCAACCTCCTTTGCTTCCGCAAATCCCAGTACAACGGTCCATTTACCAAAGCGATAGTGTTCATCGGCCTGCACCTGTTTTTGGTAGACGACGACCTGGTCCCATTCCGCCTCTCCAAAGAGTTGGAAGGGCGGCCTGTCCGGTTTTACCCGTTCAAATCCCTGCTGTTCCAGGGCATCGCACTGTGAACTCCCGGCTTCATCTGATTCAGGAGTAAGTAACGTCAGCTTGCCGTCGCGCGTGACGGAAAAATTGGTCTGCTCGATGCTATTGCGTAAAAAACGCTTTCCTTCGAGCCACTCCGGGCATCCAGATAGCGTATAAGGCCGATCCGTGAACAGCCTGATGCCGGGCTTGAACGTATCCGACTCTCCTGCGAACCGGAACTCAATGGAAGCCTGTTGGCGTTTGGGTTTGGACTGCGCCTCCAGTTTCCGATCCACTTCATCAAGGGTGAATCGTGTGCTGACCACCGAATGCTTCTTGGGGCCGGGTGCATATTTGATATAGGTTGTGGCGACGAAGATCCCGTCGGGCAACACCTCCAACCCCGAATAGCCGCAATCGCCGCCGGCGTGGCTGTGAAGTAGTTTGATCCGATACTGACCTTCATTGCCCTCGATGATGTCGTTGTAGGTCCCCACCCAAGCGACATAGTGACCGCGCGTGGGGCTTTGCCAGTGTTGTCCCTGGCCGGCCTGATCGCGCATGGCCACCACGAGGCGGCCATCGGGCGCATAGCGGGCCACATGCCGATCGCCGGTTAGCGCTGCGGGCAATTCCTGTGCTTTGCTCCAGGTTTCCCCGTCGTCGTCGCTTACCGAATAGAGCGAGTTCATCTCGCGGTTGTTTTCCCGCATCAGCATAAGCAGTTGGCTTCCGTCGGGAGACCGAATCACGGAGGGCTGGGCCCAGCGGCCAGGAACTTCGAGAATCGCCTGTGAGTTAATCCATGTCAACCCGCCATCGTAGCTTTCGGCTTGGATGACCTTGCCTGGCAAATCGGTCCACATGACATGGCGGGCTCCGTCGTCGAAGGAAAGGACAGTTTTGGGCGGTACCTCGCCTTCGATACCATTAGGAGCCATCGTGGTCCAGGTTTCCCCGCCGTCCTCTGAAACGGCCTGATGCATGGGGTACGGCGGCTTCCCTTCGCGTCGCCAATCGAGTCCATCGGCAAATACAATCAGCCGTTCCGTTCCCTCCGGGCCAACGAGTCGATGGATGGTCGGGGTATTCGCCATGTCCCACCAATTATCGGGTACCCGGATCATGCCGCTCCATGTTTTGCCACCGTCGTCGCTTTTGGCGAGGGGACCGATGTGACGGGCATGCCCAATGGCCCAAGCACAGAAAATCGTTTTGCCATCCGGCATGAGAACGGTGTCGACATGGCCGTGGTAGATTTCTTCGGTACCAACCCCGACGATTGTATGGCGTTCGGATTCCCCGGACATGTCGATGGTGGGAATGGTGATTAACGGTTCCACAGCAACTTCCTCCGTGATTGGCAGGGCCGTATCGCTCCACAGGGCAATTCCATACCAGCCAAATTCGATGATATCACCGGGTTCGACGGCTCTTTGCATTGTATAGCAGACATTGCCCCGCTCCTCGTCCCGTATGGTATAGGGGCTGAAAACATCCAGGTCCACCCGTTCAAATCCCGCCTCCATGAGTGGCCCAACCTGACTGATCTCCCCGCTTACTGGGGTCAGAACCCAGATATAGCCAGGAGATACTGCTTCGAAACGGGTGTGTTGAATGGACGAGCGCAAAAACAGTTTTCCTGTAAGCTCTTCAGGCCATTCGGTCATTCGATAATCGCGATCACTCCAGGCAAGTTCTCCGGGCTGGGTTTCGGCCAGTTCACCGCCGTCACGTGGGCGGATTGGATCTTGCGTCCTGCCGCTGGCTGTCCCTGCTATGGCCAATGCGACAATCAAAAAATATCCCATTGCTTGGTTCATCTTCTACACCTCCGAGGATTCGTCTTTGGATTAGTCAAAACACGAGCACGCCCCATTTGCCGAATTCGATGCTTTCGTTGACTACGACGCGTTTTTGGTACACGGTACAGGCTTCGGCGCTCCGGGCGTGAGCTCGATTCCCTTCAGCTTCGCTACTGTCGGGGAAAAGGAATAGTACGTGCTCGCGGACGGCGACCTTTTCGAATCCTTGGGCAAGCAATGCCTTTTCAACGCTATCTGAGTTGCGATCGGGAGCAGGAGTGAGTACATAGACTATGCCGGGCGCCCGACAGAGTGCTTCGGTATGATCGATGCTGGAAAAAACGAAACGTCGACCGGAAAGCGCTTCGGGAAGGTTTGCAACAACATAGTCGCGGTCCGCAAAAATAAACTGTCCTCGTTCAAGTAAGCGGATTTCGCCGGACCCGGTTTCGAGTTCGGCAACCGGTGAAACTTGCAGAGATGCTTCGTTTGCATGGGAGCGTAGCCCCAGGAACCGGCCATCGCGGAGCCAGGGTTTGGGGTTAACGCCGGTGGCCTCGTTAACCAGGATACGCAGTCGGGCCCGGTCACTGATGGGCTCTTGGGCGAGAACGTCTTCTTCTCCGAAAGTTGCCATAAGGATGTGCTTTTCATCTGCCCGGTTCCAATCGTAAATGATGTAAATCGTACCATCGGGGCCTTGCGTACCATCGGGATAGGATACCGAGTGGCGTTCATCCAGCAACAGCCCGCCTTGCCAGGTTTCGCCGTCGTCTTCGGAGAGATAGGCGGTCAGACGGCTTCGACCGATCTGTTGGCGGAAGGATTGGGCAGGATCCCATTCAACGGGACCATGTTTGACCAACAGCACATTGCCCGAAGCAAGCCGCCGGATGAAAAACCGGGACGTTGTGTCATGGAGGTACGGTTTGACCGGGGTCCAACTTTTACCTTTATCTTCCGAGATGCTACTACCAATGCCATACATGGTGCGTACTAAGAGCATCAGGCTGCCGTCTGTTCGTTCCAGCAGCATAGGTTCGTCGCAGTTGCGATGGGCCGGGTCGGGCACGTTTGCCGCGCCCCGGAGCGACCAAGTCTTTC
>PWNM01000106.1 GCA_003557825.1 Candidatus Hydrogenedentota bacterium
AAGTGGCACACGAGGGGAAACGGGTGAATCGTGATTCCGCCGAGAAGGTGCTCAGCTCGGCCCGTTGGCTGATTACCCGGTTTGGCATGACCTTGGCCAAACTCGAGGAAACGACCGCGAACGGCGACGAGGCTGCTACCGGCACATAGCGTTGGCTGTGGTCCGCGTTGCGGCTGCCTTACCCGGTAGATTCTTTCCCCTCGCCCTGCGGCGGGTACTTAATCTGTAGATGCAGCTCTTCCAGTTGTTTGGGTGAAACCTTGCTTGGCGCTCCCATCATCAGGTCCTGAGCCCTTTGATTGAGGGGGAAGGCGATAACCTCGCGGATGTTGGGCTCGTCGGCCAACAACATGACGATGCGATCGAAGCCGGGCGCAATTCCTCCGTGCGGGGGCGCGCCAAAATGAAAGGCGTTCCACAGGGCTGGGAACTTCGAGCGCACGGTTTCCTAATCGTATCCGGCAATCTGAAATGCTCTCAGCATAATATCGATCTGGTGATTCCGAATGGCTCCGGAGGATAGCTCGATCCCATTGCAGACAATGTCGTACTGGAAGGCCAGAACATCGAGTGGATCCTGCGTTTCGAGCGCTTCAAGCCCCCCTTGGGGCATGGAAAAGGGATTGTGTGAGAAATCGATTTTCTTTTCCTCTTCATTCCACTCGAACATGGGGAAATCGACGATCCAACAAAAGGCGGCCAGGCTCTTATCGATGAGATTGAGCGCATTGCCGAGGTAAATCCGCACTTTGCCCAGGAGGGCGTTGGTCTCGGTCCGGTTTCCGGCTCCGAAAAAGAGGCAGTCCCCGGCTTTCGCGTCCATGCGTTGGACAAGCGCCTGTTTTTCGGTCTCGCTGAGGAACTTCACGATGGGACCCCTCAACTCGACCGGACCCTCGGGCGTATCACTGCGTAGGGCTATCCATGCCAGCCCCTTCGCTCCTTCACTCTTGGCGAAAGCCTCGGCATCGTCGAAAAACTTGCGAGGTTGGGCTGCTGCGCCCTCCACTTTAATGACCTTCACAACGCCGCCGCTATCCACCTGATTCCGGAACACTTTAAGTTCGCATTCGTCAAACAGATCCGTACACTCGACCATCTCAAGCCCAAAGCGGATGTCCGGCTTGTCCGAACCGTACTTCTCCATGGCCTCGCGATACGGAATGCGGGGGAAGGTTTCGGCCACGATTGTCTTGTTCGATAGCTCTTTGAAGAGGCGTACCATAAGCATCTCGAGTTCGTGGAACAGATCGTCCTGCTTGATGAAGGACATCTCCATATCGATCTGGTAGAACTCGCCGGGGCTGCGATCGGCCCGGGAGTCTTCGTCGCGAAAACATGGGGAGATCTGAAAATACTTGTCGAACCCGCCGATCATGAGCAACTGCTTGAATTGCTGGGGGGCTTGGGGCAAGGCGTAAAAGTTCCCGGGATACAACCGGCTCGGGACCAGATAGTCCCGGGCGCCTTCCGGAGATGAACTGGTCAGAATGGGCGTATGATACTCGATAAACCCCCGTTCGGTAAGGTGCTGGCGGGTCAGTTGGGCCGTCTTCGAACGGAGCAAGATATTCCGATGCATTTGTTCGCGGCGCAAGTCGAGGAACCGATAGCGCAACCGCAGATCTTCAGGATACTCGAGATCCTGGTTGACCGGGAAGGGCATTTGGTCACAGAACGACTCGATGCTAAATGCTTCAGCAACGAGCTCAATTTCGCCCGTATCCATGGAAGGATTCACCGTGTCGGGCGTCCGCGCCACGACCGAACCGGTTACCGTGACGACGCTCTCGACTCGTACCCGCTCCCCTTCGCTGAAAAACTCGCGGTCCGGATTGATCACCACCTGGGTGATGCCGTAGTGGTCGCGCAGATCAATGAAGATTACGCCGCCGTGGTCCCGTTTTCGATGGACCCAGCCGGACAACCGGACTTCCTTGCCCACATCTTGGCTGCGTAATGCGCCACAGGTGTGCGAACGATAGGGATGCATGGACATAGACCTTTCTGCTTGTATTGATTATGGGATGCGGCGTAGTCTACGGTTCGCGCGGATATTTGTCAAACCAACACCCGTTTCGTTCGTATTCATGCCGTATCCGGCTTGGGTGATTTGGTTGTCTTGCAGCAACCTGCGATGGGCCATTACAATCACAAAGATTGTGTGTTTGAAGCATAACATGGAGGAGTACCTGCCTTGGACGGGCTGAGTGCAATAGCGGTTTTGTGTTGGGCCCTTGGCGCGGCGGCGTCGCTGTCGGGGCAGGTAGTTGATGCCTCGGGGAGTCCTGTGGCGGAGGCCCGGGTATTTCTTGAGAGCGATCTCGCGAGTCCCATTCGGATGGCGCAGTCCGATGGAAACGGCCGGTTTACCTTCGAGCAGGTGCCGCCAGGGCGGATCGGCGTCTTCGCCATCGGTGCTCAAACGGCCTTCGGCGGGGAAACCGTAACGGTTACTGCGGGTAGCCAACCGGACGAGCTGATGCTGCAAATCGCATCGCCCGAGACGGTGAGCGGGACCGTGACGAATCATGAAGGCGAGCCCGTATCGGGGGCCCGCATTACCCGAGTTGCGCATCTGGGGGCGGCCAAAGTGGCGGTTCCATTGGCCAAGCTGGGCGAATACGGTTTCGAGACCCCCCGTACAGACGAGCGAGGGCGATTTACCGTGCCCCTTGTGCCCCGAGGGACCGATGTGGCACTCAAAATCGATCATCCCTCCTATGCCACCGAGGGGGTTCCGCGAGTTGCCGCCGGATCCCGCAATGTGCGGGTGTCGCTCCATCCGGGCGTGGTATTGTCGGGGCGGGTCCAATCCCGCGAAGGGAATGAACCCGTACCCCACGCAGGCATTCTCATACGGAGCGCGGAACCGCCCCACGATACGACGGTCGCCACAACCGATGGGGATGGCGCTTTTCGGGTGCGGCTCAAACCTGGGGTCTATGCCTACCAGGCCGCGAGCGCTTCGATGCGGAGTCCTGGGTGGGAGCGGTTGGTGATCACAGGCGATAGCCGACAGCAGAGCATCGTCATGCGCATGGCGGGAGCGAGTACCTTGCGGGGCGAAGTGCGCAATGCCATTACGCGGGAGCCGGTTTCCGGCGCGCGTCTGTCGCTGCTCGCCATGGGCAATCCTGCCGATATGGCACAGACCGGCCCTGCGGGGACATTTCGGCTTCGGGCATCGGAAGGGGAAAACGTGGTCCGCCTGGAATCGGCTCCGGGATATCGGATGCCGGAGCAACCGGCGCTGCGCGTCCAGGCATCGGCGGGGGAAGAAACGGAACTGCCGATTTTTTGGCTCTTGCCCAATCCTTCGTACTCCATCACGGTGGTGGACCAACATCAACAACCGGTCGCCGATGCGGCTATTCGTATGCTACGGCCCGATCAGTTTGGGTGGTGGCGCGCCGATGGAGAGGGGCGCGCCGAGCTAACGTTTGCTTCGGTACCGGCCGATGGCGTTGTGATTGGGCTGGCGGAGCATCCGGCCGAACCCGAAGGCGCCGTGTTCATCCTGTCCGATGAAAACGAAGCGGCCCAGGTGACAGTGCTGCCTTACGGTCAGGTCCGGGGGACCGTGCAAAATGAACAAGGCCAGTCCATCGAAGGCGCGTTGGTGACAGCCGTCCTGGAAGATTCACCCGATGGCAATCCCATTCCCCTGTGGCGTACGGTTAGCCGCAGCGATGGGCGCTTTGCCTGGGACGCAATGCCGGCGCAGGCTTCCGTGCGCTGCATGGTT
The DNA here is from genome assembly GCA_003557825.1 of Candidatus Hydrogenedentota bacterium. Taxonomy (GTDB): domain Bacteria; phylum Hydrogenedentota; class Hydrogenedentia; order Hydrogenedentales; family SLHB01; genus PWNM01. Next base: position 3,749 of record PWNM01000106.1, read on the forward strand.
ACTGATATTGCGGGAGCCATTGGGCAATCCGAACTGTTTGAAGCGCCAATAGGCGCCACCGAAGAACTCGAATCCATTCGCCTTCAAGGGGGCCGGAGCGGCAGTTCGATGCACGGCGCAACCCTGCGGTGGTGGAGTAAACCTGTCATCTCAGGCGATCTTCCGGGGCGGCGCACCGCACGACAAGAAGCTGCCGTGGTGATGTTTGTTGCGCCGGAGGAGGTGAACATGGTCATCGAAAGCGTGGCCAAAATAAAGCATTTTTTCAACGCCGAGCGCGTGCGATGGGTGGTGGTATCCGATGGCGTACCGACGCTTGATGCATCGGACGATTCCATCTTGGTCCTGGAGGGAGAGCGGCCGATGCGGGCCTCTACCTACCTGATAGCTCCCGGTGGTTCGGTGATACTTGAAACGGAAGGGCTGCCTCCGCTGGCGGCGGTTCGGGCATTGGAGAGGTTTGAATGACATATTGGGTACGTTTTTGGGTAGTCTGCGCGGTAGTCATGGCCATGGCGGGGATGGCAAGCGCCGCCGATAGCCGTGGATATGTGATCGAAGGTACGATTGTGGACGAGGGGGGAACGCCCATCGCCGGGGCGACGGTCTGGCTGATCCAGCAGTATCAGGTTCGATCGACTGAATCGGATCCGGAAGGCAGATATATTTTTTCTAATGTGGAACCCGCCGCTATCGAGCTGATTGCCCATCATGACGATTACAGCATTGGCGGGGTTACGGCCTATGCGATGGGTCCCGACGAAGTGGATATTGAGCTTCGTGAGCCGGACATGCTCGAATTGCGCATCATCAACGAATCCTATGAACCCATCGAAGGCGCTCGATTGACCACGCTGGGGGTGGGCGATCAGTTTCAGGTCTCGATGAACGAGCTGGCCGATGGCGGGTTTCCCGTGGAGCGAAGCGATGCCGATGGCGTGCTCGCCATTCCTTATTTGCCTCAAGGTTCCCATGTTGCCTTCACGGTATCCCACAGCAACTATGCCGCCACCTACATTCCCTATCTTCCCGTTGGCGGTCAACGCCAGAGCATTCAGTTGTATCCCGGCGCCACCATTCGGGGTCGAGTGACGTCGGAGATGGATGGCGAGGGCGTGCCAGGCGCTCGAGTTGTGGTATTTCAACCTCGCGAGGAGCGGCCCTATGTTGCGGACGAAGTGGTCGCCGATCCGGAAGGGTTTTATCGGGCGGTTGTGCGTCCCGGCAACTACTACGTCACGTCAGAGGCGCCCGAATATGCCATGGCATGGCCGGTCGCAGTGGCTGCCATGCCCGGCCAGGATGAAAACATAGCCGATATCGAGCTACCTCCTGCTCGGTACATTGAGGGGAAGGCTGTCAGCGAAAACGATGAACCCTTTCCGGGTGTTCGGGTGCAGTATTGGGTTGAGGACGCCCTCATTCAGCAAGCCATCTCACAGTATGACGGACATTTTCGGATGAAGGTGGCGCCAAGCGAAGGCCGAATTCGGCTTGTGCCGCCTCATGGCTACGTGCCTGTTGAACGGTTTGATATGATGGTCGAGATCGACGAGGTGGTCGTTTCCTCACTTGGAAACATCGAGATCGAACCCATACCCACTATCGAAGGTACCGTCATTGACGCTGAAGGAAATCCCCAGCCCAATTCGTTGGTGACCGTGCTTGAACTCGAACCGCCTATGTGGATTGTGACCGACGACGACGGCGGATTTGGCATTCGGATGTTCACTTTTCCAGAAGGGGGGCGGGTTACGCTTCAGGCCGAGCATCCAGTCAGGCTCCAACGGGCCGAAGCTACGGTGGATCTAGATAACCTGGACCAAGTCGAGCTCGAGCTTGCGTCGTACACGCCGGACACCACCCCAAACGATCCTGGCCGGTCGCCCAATGATTTGGAGCATCTCGCCGAGCTTCCCGCGCCGGAACTAGCATGCACAGAATGGTTTAACTCCGATCCGCTGACACTCGAAGCCCTCGAAGGGAAAGTGGTTGTCCTCACACTGTGGAGCGGGTTTGATACGGTGGGCCCCGGGCGTGACCGGATGGAGGAACTCCGTGCGCTCCACTATGTGCTGGAGGGGGTTGACGATGTCGTGTTTGTAGGGGTCCATACCGGAGACGTTGATACCGAACTCGCCGAACGGTATATCGAACACTTTGGCATCGAGTTTCCCGTCGGATTCGACGACGACGAAGCCACCACCTTCCAACGGTATAGTATCCGGGTCATTCCCCAGACTTTGCTTATCGACCGTCGGGGGTTTGTGCGCTATTACGATGTGGAAGGTCGGCTTTTCGAACTGCTCAAAAGCCTACGGCGCGAATCATAGATTGTTAGTCATCAGGGTCAGCTGCGATGCCATCTGCAGGGAATGACGGGCATACCAATGTGCGGATGATCGGTCCTTGTTACGGCCTTCATTGATGACGATGTATTTTTGGATCTCGTAGAGCAGATAGATCATCTGTCGAATCTCGGCCTCGATGGATGCGTCACGTGCGCGTCCGTATCCTTCCCAGAAGGCCGGCACGGATACTCCGCAGTAGTCTAATACGGCGAACTCGATTTCCGGATCGCCCCAGAGCGCACGGTCCCAGTCGATAAGCCCTGTCAGCTCACCCGACGGACTTACCAAGACGTTCTCGGCCCAGAGGTCCATATGCAACAGACACGAAGGCACGGGGCGATCAATGGCCGGCATGCAACGGTCCAGCAGCCGATACATGGCGTTGCATTCATCGGGGCCATAATGCTCGGAGAGGGCGACGTCCTCGATTAGCTTACGCCACATCACAGCGAAGGCATCGGCCCATGCGGTTTGGGGCTTCATGGGCTGGTGCTCCCCAAGGTAGCCGTACGTGTCTGCCCGAATCGCGTGGACTTGCGCAAGACATGCGCCCGCCTGTTGGAATACGACATTGGAGTTGATGCCGGACATGTCGCAAAGCGGTTCGCCGGGCAACCGTTCCATTAGCAAAAAAGGGCGATCGATGATCGAGCGGGATTCATCATAGGCCACAATATCCGCAACGGGTACCGTGGTGCGTTCTCGAACCAAGGCGTGCAATGCCGGTTCCTGCCGCATCATGTCGCGTTCGTAAAACACAAAGACGCTGTCGTCCGGCGGCGCAACCCGAAGCACGAGCTCCCGTCCATTGGCTTGGACGAAGTAGGAGCTGTTGAACTTTCCCGTAGGGATAGGCGTTAGTTCAACGGCAGCGGCATCAACCCCGCAGTGATTGGCGATGCATGACTTCAACTGGTCCGCTTTGATTTTTTCAGCCCTTTCTCGTTATTCCCCCGAAGGCTCGTACGCCGAAAGGCCCAGGGTGTTATAGCCGCAATCCACATGGTGTACTTCGCCGGTAACGCCGGAAGCCAAATCCGAAAGCAGGTACAGGGCGGCATTGCCTACTTCGGTCTGAGTTACGTTGCGGCGTAAGGGGGCGGTTTTCTCCGCAACATCCAGCATGATCCTCAGATCGGAAATGGCCGATGCGGACAAGGTCCGGATAGGACCGGCGCTGATGGCGTTGATCCGGATGCTCTGTGGACCGAGGTCGTAGGCCAGATAACGGGTGCATGCCTCCAAGGCGGCCTTCGCAACGCCCATGACATTGTAGTTCGGGATGACTTTCTCCGCCCCGTAATAGGTCATGGTGACTATGCTACCGCCGTTGGTCATAAGAGGAGCGGCTTCGCGGGCCACGGCTACCAGCGAATAGGCGGATACGTCCATGGCCAGGGCAAAATGGTCGCGTGGGGTCTGAAGAAATGGGTTCTTCAGATCATCGCGATGCGCAAAGGCGATCGAATGAACCACAAAATCAATGCTCCCCCAATGCTCCTTGAGTTTGGCGAAGAAAGCCGAGATGTCATCGTCTTTGGTCACATCGCACAGCAAAACGGGTGCTCCGGGCATGGTCTGTGCCAGTTCCTCAACCCGTTTTTTCATCGCGTCATTGGGATAACCAAAAGCCAGTTCAGCGCCGTGGTGCGCACATGCTTGCGCACAGCCCCACGCGATGGATCTATCGTTGGCGACGCCCAAAACGACGCCCCGCTTTTCTTCAAGCAATCGTGTTGTCATAATCGGATTTCCTTGTCAAAGTATGTAAAATCGGCGAGCCGCCGATACCCCTCAGAGGCGATATGATACCCATCCAGCCTTTGCGATGTACAGCATTGGAGATTGCCCCCGGTGGATTTATGTTAATCTCCAAAAGGCATGTTGGTTGACATCATGGTCAAATCAGGAATTTGCAGACCGGTAGCTTGGATCAGGGCTCGCGACCGAACATGGCGCGAACGGTCGAGGTAATCATGGATGGCGGCTCTTGGTCCGGCGCCGGCGTATCGTATACGACACCAAGTTGGTCCAACAGGACGCCTTCAGCCAATCGTAGATCCACGAGGGCCTGCTCATAGGCGATGATGGACTGAAGCTCCTGGACCTGTGCCGTGGTCAGATCTTCCTGGATGCGAAGCACCTCGAAGCTCGTGCTCACCCCAAGCCGCAACCGTTCTTCTTCGGCTTGAACGTTGGTCTCTTGCAGCGCCCGTGCCTGTCTGTTGTTCTCGACCAAAATCCGGTTCGTCGCGACACTGCGCATGGCGAGCCGTACGGCAAGCATGGCATCGTGGCGCGCCTTTTCAAGCTGGAGCTCCGCTTCGCGTTTATCTAGCCGCGAGCGTTGATAGGAACCCCGCGCTGCGCGGTTGCGAATGGGCATCGAGCCTTGAAACCCGACCGAATACGATCGATCTTCACGGTCGATGATGCCATCGAATACGTCGCTTGCCGAGGCTCCGCGATGCCCCTGCGAAACGGTGCCGGTGACATCGAGCTGGGGAAGCAGATCGTTGGAAGCCCGTTTCTGGTCGATCTCGGCGGTCTGAACTGCAATCTCGGCCATTTGAACATCCGGGCGGTGTTCGTATGCGCGAAGAATGCTTTCGTTCTCGTCCAGGTAAACTTCCTCCATTTGAGGGCGATCCAGCGGCGCAATCCGAGCCCGATGAAGAACATCATTCTCGCGTAGGTTCAGCAGGTTCTTGAGTCGGTCTCCTGCGTCGAGCATCTGCGACTGCGCTGTAATCAGCTCGCTTTGTCGAGATGCCACGCCCGCCTGAGCCTGGACCACCTCGATGGACGCAGCGGTACCAATCTCGCGGCGTTGTATATTAATCCGTAATAGACGTTCGGCATTATCGAGCGATTCCCGGCGTACCGCAATGTTTTCCGCTGCGCCGACCACATCCCAGTAGGCCTTGATGACCTCTGCAATGGTATTCATGACCTGAAGCTGAACCTGCTCATCGGCCTGTTGCCGGGCGTTTTCGGCTATTCGAATGACAGCCAGGTTCACGGCGCTCCCGCGTCCTCGCAAGAGAGGCTGGGTGAGTGAGAAGGTGAGGTCGCCGCTCCATTCCTCGATGAATCGATTGTAGGTGGTTTCCTCTTTGCTCATATCGAGGCCGACGTTATAGGTCGTTCCCCAACGCAGCTTGCCTCCAACGGCAACATTACCATCGGTTCGGTAGATCTCGATATTGGGTAGCCCGCCGAAGGTGACGGTTTCGGCAGAGGTGGACTGCTCGGCCTCGATGTAGTTAATACGACCTGATACGACCGGGTCGAATTCTCCACGAGCGCTCATGATATCCATGTCCGCCTTCCAGGGCGTAAACTGCACAATCTGGATGTCCTGATTGGCCTCCAGGGCGATGCGGACACAGTCATCGAGATCCAATTCCAGGGTGGGTATGGCCATATCCGCCTGCATCGCTTCGTACAGTCTCCGCAGCTCATCTGTATCAAGCTGGAGTCGCAGCAAGGTATCTTCGTCGATTTCGGGCAGGACGCCCCGTTCGGGGTCAGCCTGTTCCCCCACCGACAAGACGCCCTCCCGAGTGGGGGTAGGTTCCAGCTCATCAGTCCGATCATCGACATCGGTAGCGCCGATTGTATCGTAATCTGACAGCAATTCGCGTTCGAGAGCCTCGATTTCCTCATCGGTCATGCGTTGAATTTGGATGTCGTTGAGGTCATCAAGGGGCTCCGAGATAACGTCTTGTGCTGCAGCTATTCCCATGAAGACCAAGACGCTTGCGAGCAGCGCCCCGAGGCCAGGAATGCAAACACGGATCATGGATGTCTCCTGTTGAATTGATCACACGGGATAAAGGCTTCTTAACGGGATTTGACTGCTCCCCTACCCGAGCGGTTTCATACTCCCCGTCATTATCACTATGCCCTGAGTGTACTACGCCCGGCAGACCGGATCCAATCAGTCCCCCTCGTTTCGCCAACGAAAGGCCCGATCCAGTCCTCGAATGGCCTCGAGCTCGATAGAGTCCCAGTCTCGGTGCAGGGGCTCGGACCGGGCATGGCCGTAAGCTTCGGCAAGTCCCGGCGGGAGTTCGATGGTTTCTGCCACGCTTGTCCGCGCAGGAACGGAGCCTTTCGATGCGGAGGCGGCCCCTTGAATCTCCGGCCCGATTAGATGCTCCAGCAGCGCTGCGATATCACTCCTCTTGTCTTCCGCCTCTGCAAATGCGACTACGGCATCGCCCATCAAGCGCGTAACGGGTGCGTCGCGTCCCGGAATCGGGGCCATGGCGGCAGGCATTTCGTCGACGAGGGGCCAATCGCGACTCGATATGACCGTCATGGCGACCTGACCGCGGAGGAACATGGAAAGGGCCCATTGGGGATCGTTCATGGTGCGGGGATGGAGTAATTCGTCGTCTCGGAGCTCAAGCAGAAACTCAAGCGTCTCCAAGGCCTCTGGGCGTTCGAGGCCCGATTGAGCTCCGAATACTACGCGCCCTCCAGTTGACCATAGGGCTTCAATATAGGGCAGATGGCCGATGGGATGGAATCGCTCGCTGGGGTTTTCGGCTCGAAGCGTCTGGGCCACTGTTCGCAGTTCGTCCCAGGTCTTTGGAGGAGTGCCTATCATTTCGGTGTTGTAGAGCAGTACCGAGCAATAGTTGCCGAGGGGAATGGCATAGAGGCGGTCGTCGATACTGAAGGCGTTGCGCACGGGCGTTGGCAGATCCGATATGATCGATGAATCCAGCACCGTGTCCAGGGGGAGCAGGCGACCTGATTGAGCCAAGGGCGCTACCCATCCTCGGGCGACTGTGGTTACATCGGGCAGATCACCCGCTGCCATCGTTACGCTCAGTTTCTGCACCGCAAAGTGCCATTCACCGATGAACTGGCTTTGGATTCGGTGCGGACGCAACTGCTGCTCGAAGCGCTTTTGTCCCTGTGGGCCTGCGAATGCTTGGTCTAGTACGGGATGGGCATGGCGCCAAAACTCCAGGGGGCCGTCCGAAAGGGTAACTGCACGGTCGGGGATGACGGAACCTGGGGTATGCGCTGTGTCCAGGATCCGGTCAATCCGGCTCGACGTCTGTTGCAGAGCCTCCTCAGGGGGCAACGGCCGAGGCGGACCAAAGCATCCTGAGAAGGTAAGCGCCAAAACGATGGTGAATCCGGTCCACCCCTTCCATGTTAGCCTATGGGAGTAACTCTGTTGCATGTGTTTCATTCTTCAGTGGATTTGTTGCTGATGTTCGGCCCTTGGGGCATATTATGCCTGAAGGGTCGTTGTGGAGCATCCTTTCGACTTGGTTGGAAAGGATGGCGTCTATTTTCTACAATATGGCCTCTTGAACGAACGAGGACCCTATGGCAAAAAAACAAAAGATTGCTATTCATCGAGACGAAGATCTGGCCGCGATTGATGACGAATTGGACGCTGCCCTAGGTTCGTTGGAGGAAACCAATCAGCGGATTGGACAATTGCTCGAAACGATCGAGGCCGGCGATGGCGAATTGCCCGATGCATCACCAGAGGACACCGGCAAATCTCCTGATGATGACATGCAAGCAGAAGGCTCCGATGCAGACAAAGGTTCTACATCGTCATCAGGGACGAGTCAAACGGACTGAAATGACCGATATGATTTTGACGTCCAATATGTAACTCATTGATAGTTCATGTGTTACATGGAATATCTTTGAGGGGGATTGTATTTGGTGCGGCAATGCGGTATACTGGGGTGGCGATTGAAGCAGTATTCGCTTTTTTGAACATCTGCTTGGATGTGTTGGATGGGCGAATGAGCAACGAGGACCGCCATCATGGCTATTCAACGTGCCGAATTGCATCCTCATTTGGGTCTACAGGAGAGCGCTGCACGCCGCGAAGGGGCCGTCTCCGAGGCCAATAACCGTCGGTGCACCCTAAGCAATGGGTTTATGGATGTCCAGATAAACCTGGATCCAAGCCACCGACAACATGCGCGATTTCTGAACAAAATAGGCGGCGAGACCTTCGAGCTCGAATTTCTTCCCTTCCGCGCATGGTTTGACGGAGTGGAAACATCCGGCGCTGAAGCTCGCTTGATGAATGTGGAAGCCCGTGGATCCTCCCATGCGGCCTCCACCACGGCGTTACTTTCCTATGAATGGTTCGACGCCGAAATACTCTTTGTACTGCAACGAGGGGACCATTACCTCCAAAAACGGGTGGTTATACGGAATGTGAAGAAGCCTGTCCGCCTGCGTCGCATGTCTCTGTTCACGCACCATGTGTCTTCGGAGTATGAGACCGTGCTTCATGATGGCGGGCTGTATGCTCCGATAGTCTTTATGCGAGGCAATCAAGGCGGATTGTTTTTCTGTCTCGATTTTCCATGTTATTTTGCCACCCATGAATCGGGAACCTTTAGCTTCGATTATTATCCCGGTTGTGTTATCGAGCCGGGTCGGAGTTACCAGACGTTAACGGCCCATCTTGGCGTGTATGAACGACTGGGCCGAAGCCGGAGCAATCCCTATCATCCCCGTGGGGGCGAGCTGGATGTCGGCGAACAACAGTGGTTCCGAGCCTATTTGGAGCATGCTGCGCCTAGCCCCAATGAGCCAGTCCTTGAAATCATGGGGCCCGACCCCGGTTCCGATGGCCCCAGCGATCTCGAGGTTCTTGGCCAATGCGCTGCGCTTGGGGTCGATCGGGCGGTGTTGTCGCGCGTGGCGAAGTGTATCGATGCCTATCCCCATCTCGACCTGATCAAACGGACCATGCAACAGCACAATATCGTTGGCAAGTATATTTGGGCCCGTGATGACCTGTCCAAGATGGAGGAGCTAAGGGGTATAAGTTCATGTGTCGAGGGTGACGCCAAAGCGCCGGACGGCCGGCCTTATCTCATCGCCGACCCCGCTCGTGATTCCGTGTTGGACCACCAACTCAGCATGCTGGAGCGGCACCGGCTTTTTACCGAAATCGAAGTGGTGGGCACCCCCCTCGTGCCTTCTCCGAAGCCGGAGGACGCCGATTTCTACGAATTTGAAAGCCGCGAACTACTCCATCAGGCCTTTCAGAGCCTTGTTGACCTTACGGCGACGTTGCGAGAAAGCTTTGGACAGATCACCGCGGGAGGGCCTTATAGCTGCTACGGGATTGGCACGGCGCTCCTCTTCGACGCCATATCGCCCATGGTCGAGCCTCATCCCTTACCGTTGCCCGATCTCCATCCCGCGCGACTGTACGCGGATATGGGACGCCTCTATTTTCGTCGGTCCCATGATTTCCTGTTGCCCAAGACACACCTGGTCAACACAATCGGCTTTCCCGAACAAGGCGCTGAAGAGGCCTCCTATCCCGGTTCGCGCCATTATCCCTGGTCTCTTTATCACGATGCCAAAGGCTGGCGATATGCGCTCATTTCCGCCATTGCCACCGGCATGCGTCACCGCTTTTTCCCCTTGCCCATGGATGCTACTGAAGACGACTTGGCGTTTGCCCGTACATGGTTGAAATGGGAGAAGGAGCATGCCGAGGATCTGCGTGAGGTGGAGGAGATACTCGGCGAACCGGAACTCGGCTCCGTAGACGGATATAGTTATGTGACTGGGCGAAGCGCTATCCTCTTTCTGTTCAACAATAGCTATGACGGTCATGAAATACGGTTAAATTTGTGCCTTGCCCACGATTCCGACTATGTGGTTCGGGAATTGTATCCAAGAGAGATGAACTATCTCGGGCCTAATGAAGGTCTGTATCGTAAAGACAGCGAGATCACTCTTCATCTTGAGCCACGGGAGGCGCGGATTATCGAAGCCGTCCGTCGGTCCCCCGCCGCAGCGAAACGAAAACGGCCTGAGGTATTCGGCGCGCCGTCCCGAGAAGTAAAGGGGAAGACCATTGTTACCGGATTTCCCGGTGAACGGATTACGGTTGGCGTTCGAACCGGCGGCCGGTTCCGTACACAGGATGTCCGATTCCCGGGGCAACGGTTTCGCGAATCCGTTGATGAATGGACGGTCACACAGCGTGATTTCGACGAGGGGCGTCCGACTCTGACCAAAGGGGCTTTTCCGGGCAAGCCCTTAACTCAG
>PWNM01000457.1 GCA_003557825.1 Candidatus Hydrogenedentota bacterium
GGCTCCTCCTCCTTCTCCTTCTCCTCGACTCCCCAGCGCCGACGGTGGTTCCCCCCGCTACCGTCGGCGTTCTATTTCCGTTAAGAAACGGCAAGGAAAGCAGTTACGCGTCATGTATCGGCGATTCGGCAGGTTAGTAAAACGTTGTCAACCCTGTTCATTCCCAAGGCGTATTTGTTAATAGAATGGTTATGATGGCTGTTGCGGCAAGGCAGCGGTCGGTACCAAAAAAGTTTAGTTCGTAGCTGTTCCCGAAAGTTGATACATGGTTTTTTCCAGTCGAGGCTCCTCCTCCTTCTCCTTCTCCTCGACTCCCCAGCGCCGACGGTGGTTCCCCCCGCTACCGTCGGCGTCTTTTTTTGCCCACGTCCATCTCCGTAGCCGTGGTCCTCTTGTCGGGAATCCTCAAGTTGACGCCATGACGCGATTGGGATACAGTGATTCAGAGACATGGTGTTTTGTTTATCGTGGTGGGTGAAGCGCCTGGGGCAGACCTGTTTCCGCCACGCCTGGCTCACAATTCTGGATGGCCGAGCTTGCCGATGCATTATCTCTGGATGCTTCAACTGTAATAAAATAGCCGTGCACAGAAGACGGTGATTTGTGATAGGAGGAGGGGTGGTATGGACGCAGTGACCCAACTGGGCGCATCGTTGATTGTCATGGGACTCGTATTGCTTGCGGGCCGAGTTATCCGCATCAAGGTCAGACCCATCCAAGCTTTGTTTTTGCCCACATCCGTCGTGGCGGGAGTGTTGGCGTTGCTAATTGGGCCGCAGGTTCTGGGCGCCCTTGTCGAACGGTTTGTGGGGGAGACGGCGTGGTTCGCCGGCGGCATCATTCCCCAGTGGGTGTTGGACGGCTGGGATCCCTTACCCAAACTCCTGATCAATGTCGTATTCGCCGGTCTGCTCTTGGGAAAGACCTTGCCGTCAGCCAAGGCCATCTGGCAAAAATCAGGTCCCCAGGTGCTTTTCGGCTATACCCTGGCATTTGGGCAGTACGCCCTGGGTTTTCTCCTCGTATTGTTGGTGCTGGGACCGGTATTCGGGGTGGACGAGAAAGCAGGGGCGTTGATCGAAATCGCCTTTACCGGCGGACACGGCACGGCGGCCGGCCTGGAACCGACCTTTATCGAAGTGGGGTATGAAGAGGGCCGCGACCTAGCCTTGGGCCTGGCCACCATCGGCGTTGTGATGGGAGTCATCCTCGGCACGTTGTTCGTGAACATCGCCGTCCGTTCGGACCGAATCACCATTGCCCGGGAAGAACCGGTCGAGGCGGAGGAAGACTACGATATCGACCAACTCACTCGTAATGATGCGCCCGAACCACAGCAGGACGATGCTGCGGCCGATCCGCTTACAAAGCATCTCGCCCTGATCGGCGTCGCTATCGCCTTGGGTTGGCTGCTTAAACAGGGATTGGTTTTGCTTGAACGGTTCACCTGGGGGGCATGGGCCGATACGACTCTGATGGAACTGATCCCGCTTTTCCCTCTGGCCATGATTGGCGGGGTCATCCTTCAGGCCGCCATGGTATGGGCCGGGCATGATGGATTGATCCAGCGGGATATCATCAACCGAATCGGAGGGGCGGCTTTAGACATCATTATCGTGGCCGCTATGGCGACTATCTCGCTCGAAGCTCTGGGGGCCAATCTGCCGGCCTTCCTTATTTTGGGGGCAGCAGGCATTGCCTGGTGCGTCGCGGCTTTTTGGCTTCTTGCTCCGCGTATGCTGCCCTACCGCTGGTTCGAACGGGGTATTGGGGACATGGGGCAATCCTCAGGCATGGCGGTTACGGGGCTCTTGCTCATACGGGTCAGCGACCCCCGCAACCAAACGGGGGCCATCGAGAGTTTTGGCTATAAGCAACTCCTCTTCGAACCGCTGGTAGGCGGTGGATTGTTTACTGCCTTGTCGGTTCCGCTGACCGCGCGATTCGGCGCGCCCATTATGTTGCTTGTATCCGGGGCCGTCACTCTGGCGGCCTTGATTACCGGTATGGTCATGGCTCGCCGTATTTCGTAGGTGAGTCTCGAAGAACCCGGTGCTGGTTTATCGCGCCGGTTCCCGAGGGCCGCCTACGAGTACATCCACCCATTGCGAGGCGGCCATGGCTCCTGCCTCACCGGCGATGCGAATCCGAAGCGGGCCGCCAAACGGCTCGTATTCCTGCCGTCCGTAATGATACAGCGGCGGCAGGTCGGCGGCGGAAAGGGTAAGGCTATAGGTCCCGTTTCCTTGAGCTTCGAAAGGCATTACCATGCCTTGCGTCGGCGTAAACTCGGCCCAGACCCGGTCCATGTCCAATGGTTCGCCTGCGCCATCCAGGAAACGGACCTCGATAGTCTCTGCCGCTTCCTCAGGAATAATCTTCGGCGCAGCGACCGCCATGCCGGCGCTCCGTTGGAGGTTGAGCGCCATCGCGGCCGCTTTGCTCCAACGTTCCTCGGACAGGTAGCCGTCCAGGCATTCCGCAAGGTGGGTTGCATAGGGGGTAACAGCGTCCTGGCCCCGCCAGGCGTCCAGGCTTTGCTGCGCTGTTCGGGTCAGTGCGCGAACGATGGACCTATCCCCTTGCCACTCGACATAAAGAAAGGCCGAATCCTGAGCCGGTATGCGAACCGTCCCGCTTAGGCCATCCCCTGCGAATCGTTCCGGGTGCAGCGGGTATGAGACGGCATACTCGGCCTCGGGTCGGGCCCCTTCGGCCAGCGTCGTATAATCGACATCAATCATGGCTTCATCCAGCGCCAGATTCACCAGCACCACCCCAAAGTTGACCCCATCGGAGAGCACAAACGCCTCGACTGCCTCGTGAGTGGGGACCAAGATATCGAATTCCAGTTTCACCATGCGGTCGCCTGCAACCGGTTCGCCGTCCACAAAGGCGTTGCCATCTTGATAGAGATTCCGGGGCGAAGACCACCAACCCGCATGCTCGGGCGGCATGGCGGGGTCAGCGGATGCCTCGATGTACAGCACCGATCCAGCAGGCGGGGCTTCGGAGATCCCGAGGTCAACCCACGCGTTATCACCAAAACCTGCGGGGACTTCGCGCCGCGCTACCAGATCACCGCCGGGGCCGTCCAGCCGGGCTTCCAACACAAACCCCGCCGGAGGCACCCGCGTGTAGGTGGGGGTCTGAATGGCGACCTTGCGTAACCCTTCGTGGGGGAGCCGTACCGTCTGCCCGAGCGTCCTGCTTTCGGTCATGTCAACGGGGCTCTGATGTTGGGAAAAGGTCAGCGCCTCAACGGGGAGACGTCCCGTTGATTCCGATGACAGGCGGACTGGATGATAGGAGCTGTCCAATAATCCCCAAAGCGCGTCCAAGTCATCGACTGTCTCAACCTCAAAGGGCAAATCCGCAGGGGCTTCGCCCACAAACACCAGGCGCCCTCCGTTGGCGACATATGATGACATGGCTGCTTTTACTGCCGGATCAACGAGCGTATTGTCCATACTGACGATGGTGTCATACCCATGGGCCTGGTCCGTCAAGAAGTGACCGTCGTAGACAAAATGCTTGGGGATATGCCGTCGGATGCTTTCCCGATGGGCGATGTGCCAGCTATCGGCGAATCCGTTCAGCGCCCATTCGCGATGAGACAGATAGAAGGCGACTTGCGGACGAAGCGCATACAGCCCCTCAAGATATGGCTCGAGTTGTTCGATTTCGGCGTGGAATTCCCGTA
>PWNM01000173.1 GCA_003557825.1 Candidatus Hydrogenedentota bacterium
GGCGGTGCCAATTCGGTTACACGCGACAAAGAGACATCCGCGGCGCCTGGGGCCCAAGGCGCCAGCGCGACCGCGGTCAACAAAACCACGCACGAGGAAACGGATACCCCACACATCGCTCGGTCCACAAACCTGGCACCGCTCATCCCTCGCCCCCTTTTGAAACAACCCCAAGGCGCGCTGTCCTTGTGGCTCCCTCAGCGCACCATTCACAATGACCGAGAATCGTGCCAAAGTCTTGAGTCAGTCTTGCGCTCGAATCGGGCGAACGTACTTTCGACCGAACGATGCCGCGCAAAACAACTCGTTCTCAGCACTTGTCAAGCCACTGGATCGCCCGAGACTCGCCCAACCCCTCACGTTTGCGCCCCGAAACACCCGGTGGCAGTGCTGCCGCCAATTCCATACCACCCCAACCGCCCCACCTGTTCCATAGCCAAGGCGGCTCGCTAGCCCGAGAGTTGATAAAGGTCTATCGGCCACCTTGGGCTGCGTACAGTCCAAGTATCGGCCACCGCTAATATTTTTCCCTCCGCAAGTTATAGCCAGATCCCAAGAGGTTTCCAATGTCTCCAAAGGCCGGGCTCGATATCTCCCTCGTATTATGGGGATAAAGTCGACTTTGGCGTTTGTAGGCCGATAAACACCGAACCTCCGGCTCGGATAAAAAAGTCAATTCTCGTGAACCTCGAGAAAGTGTTTGATTTTAATAACAAAGATATAGGAGCTGACGAAGATCTTATTTGATGGATTGGGTTAGATCTAATAGTCTACCTATTCAAGCCCTACTGGACGCAGATGACCGCCCCGAACAACTAACGCTCTGCCGTATCGGATCGACTAAAACGGCACTATTCGTACCCAGCGAAAGGGTGCTCGATTGAAGGAGAGCTTCGCGCCGGTCGGAGAATATGAAGCGACCTACCTCGAAGTATCCCTTTCAGATGGACCAATCAGAAACCAACGCCATCTGCCGTGGGATTCGTAGGAGATCAGAAGTCTGCGGTACGACGAAGCGCGTAGGCCCAACATGAGTGACGGCAATGCAGACACCAACAGCCACAGATGCCGACTCGTTGTGAGACCGCTCAGGGTCGGGATGAGACAGCTACTGGCAGGACTCGGCCCGAAGCGGCCGCCCAGCCCCTCATCCTGAACGGCTGGTCCAAATCCCGTTCCGGACACGTCCAAAGCAGCCCACGAACAAAATTTGATCGCTGTTTCAACCGTCCAATCTATCCCGCGCTTCCGTATAACGCCAGCCATCATCGGACCTGGGCGAGCACGGCGAACGAAGGGTCCGCGCGAATGGCATTGTTATGCGCATGGTCAAATGGGAGTATGACCAAAAAGCTCGTATTTTTTCGCGCCAAATTCTTTTTCTCGGATCAACACAAAGTCATAAAGTAGAGTGCCAGCACTATTGGCCTCCTTGTTCATATCACCCAAGGTAATGGAGCGACCGAGACCACCAAGGAGCTTCTCGACGCAAATAGTTAATGATAGGGAAATCCAATTTTTGTACTCTTCTTCTTTTCCATCTTGGAAATATTTTACAGCTTCACCGGGAGGGATAACAACATTTTCTATCTGGCCCCACCTATCCCCCAACCAAGTACCAAGAGATTCAGGCTCAACAATCCCATTCATATAAACATACCGGTCTCTTACCGCGAACTCGGAGAGTTGACAGAGGAGAGTGTTTAGCAACTCATCATTCCTTATATATAAATAGTCGTCTCGTCTTATCGGAGGCGTCGTAGCCTCGCCATTGAAACATCTATCTAAAACAGCCTCAGCCAGCTTCCTTAAGTTATGCCCATATCTTTGCAGTTCATCCCTTGACAGGAATCGACCTTCATCAGTTAGAAGACGCATCCCTAGCACAATTTTCATTATTCTTTCTAGTCCGGTAGAGAGCACTAGAAAAATGAGAAATACGGGCGTTCTGTAAGGCTGAATAGATTGAACAAGAGATAACCCGGACTTGACCGTCTCAACGGCTAGATCCAATTCCTGGATAAGGCTAATTTTTTTTAACGGTGAATCAGTCATTGCACAGATTAATACACATAACGTCTAGCTCACCCGACGAAAACCGCGAAGCGGTTTTTGGTCGTGTAAAGCGATGTGTTATGAGTCGGGGTTACAATAACAGTCATTTTTATCGAGATGAAACCAGACATTTTTTGTTTCAGTACCCGTAGCACGAATACTTGGGTTCTTCATGAGAAGATCGGAAAACCCGGCGTCATACGCAAGAGGCAAGGCCTTCGTTGAAGTAGTTTTACACTGCCCAAATCCGAAGCGATATTCTCTTTGGTATGAGTATGCGTTCGATTTGCACCCAACTGACCATTTCTTAGTGTCGTCAGAGTAAAGTACCCGACCGCGGTCAAAGTCTCCGTCATAGAGCAATCTAACCCGGTTAACAAATTCCGTTAGACTGCCCCGCGGCAAAAAGGCATAGTGTCTACCGAACGCCTTTCTTACACAATTAAGATCATCGACGAGCATGATCAATTCATCATCGTTGGTTGGCATGTCGAGAGCAAACCAACAATGAAGCCACATATCCTTTCGCTCACCCATGTGTATAGTCACTGCGGTAAGACCTTCGAGAGCATGACCATCGATTTCGAATGTGGCTTGGACGTCTCCGCGAGATTCCCGGTATGAATGAACACATGATTCGTTGGGGTCGCCAACCCCCTCCATCCCTGACAACCGATAAGATTCCGGGGTATTGCAGTAGAGGAGGCCATCAATAAGCTGATCTAGACGCTCTTCCTTCCGGAAAAACTTTAGCAAGCCAACAAGTTTGCTACTAACCATTCATTTGTACTCATACGTGTATTAGACAGAATCTGGGATATCGGCGACAGACAGATTCTGTATAGCACGGCTCAGCTTCCGTGTCGCGCAGTCCGGATCGGTCCGTGAACATGCCTTGCCCGACCTTTACCACGCTGGGGGTGACTTGGGACGAGAGGAGTTCGTGGCGCTGCTCCAGCCACATCGGGCGTCAGCAAGGAGGTGGGTTGGAGACTTACGGGCAGGTTTCGTCACCGGCCGCTCAGGGTCGCTAGCCACCTCCGGCGGCCGCTAGTGGCAGTGCACGGACCGAACCTGATTTCCGTCGATCCGCCGTGAGTAACCGGCGCTCCCATAATGCCGCTCCAGTCGGCTGCCCGACTCAAGTGTACGAGTGCCTGCGCTCGGCTGGACGGCTGGCGTTCCTTGGTGGCTCCCGGCGCTCAAGAAACAGGCACCACCGCGGGTAACCATGTGCGAGGAGTGCCGGCGGATCACCGCAGGAGCTTCAGGCACAAGCGCACTAACGTACCGGATGGCGATTGTAGCGTGGCCCACTGTTGCAGTTCGACTCGCCATGAGGCCGGTTCGGCTCGTTCGGGCGTTGGCCTAGGTTTGCCACGAACGAACCAGTTTTGTTCGCGGGAATCGAACCGCAGGCCAGCGCAACACCCGTGTCAGCGCAACGAAATAGTTTCACTCAGCGCAAAAACTCAGCGCATTTTGAAGGGGAAGAATTCCTCGTTAAGCGCTACCTTCTGGTCATGGATCGTTCAATTCTTTGCCAGCGCGCAGTCGGCGGTCGCGCCAATAACACCGACAGGTTGGGCGGAGCCACGAATACCCCTTGGGCCGTGACCAACCCCTGAACGCGAGGTCAAGCGCGAC
>PWNM01000210.1 GCA_003557825.1 Candidatus Hydrogenedentota bacterium
AGTAGGCGTGATGTACTCGACGCCGAAAATATCGATTACCGTGCCTTCCGGGGCGATCAAGTCGAGGTCAAAAAAACCGCAGTTCTGCTCGCCCAGGTCGTAGAGCAGTTCGATATCTCCCAAGGGACTGGGTTCGATGGCTGTGATGTGGCCGTTGTCATACATGAGCGCGGCCGGAGCATCGACCTGGGGCGTCCCGTCGGCAATGACAGTCCGGGTCTGAAACTGCCGATTTGGCTCCTCCATCAGCATGGTTTCGGAAGGCAGTTGGCGCACCATACCGCCAAGTCGCTCGCGGAAGGCCTCCGATGTTGTAACGGTTTGGACAATATCTTCGAAGGTCGCGCGCATGTTCGTGAGAAAGGCTCGTTTTTTCGCGGCGTCCATCAAAGCAAACTGAATGTCGTCGCTGATAAATCGAAACTCGTCAAGCACGGCCAAACACCAGGGATTTTCGTGTTCGGAATCGAGCGGATTAGACAATGTGAAACCACCGGCGTTGAGAAACTGAATCCAAACCTCGTTGCTCCAATGCGTCAGAGGACTGGAAAGTACGGCAAGGAGAAAGTTTTCCCCTTTTTTCAGCGTATAGCGTCCGTCTTTGGCATGTTCTCCATTGATAGTAATGGTCAGCGCCGGAGCGTCCAGATCCAGGCGTTGTTCCCGGTCCGAAACGATACAGGTTGCCAGAACGGCGGGTTTACATAGCGCGTTATTGGCTTCGATAAGCCCGGGATAAATGAGCCGTCCTAGCGGAAAGGCATAGCATACGAATTCGGCACTCACGACATTCGCTTCCAAAAATGCCTGAAAGGCGAAGGGCTCCCGGGTGAGCAAGGGACAATCGCGGGCATTCAGGTCCTTCCACGGGCCGTCTTCAGCAGCATACAGCACTTGGGCGGGCCCGTATTCGCCTGAATAGGTAAAGCGGGCGTCGATATACTCGAAGGGCTCCATTTGAACGCTGGCCTTGGGCACATTACGAACAAGCCCGGCAAAGTCGCAGGTTTCCCATTGTTCGTCCGTGTTGATCGTCACGGACTGACCGTCAGCCTGGACGACTTCGAGCTGGGCGAGCAATCCGGCCTGCTGCGGGACCTGATGGAAGTTACCCACGCCGAAGTACCGCGCCAGTACCTCGATTGTATTGTCACCGGAGCATAAATAGGTCGACACATCAATGACATCATATTGGTAATGCTCGGGCCAGCTTCGGCACGGCCCATCGGCCACCCATTCACCGTTAATGAACACCCGAAACCAGCTATCGGCGGTAATTGCGAGAGTCCCGGTTTCGGGATCGGTCAGGGAAAAGGTTCGCCGCGCTTCGATAGCATCGTTATATTGGTTGTAGTCATCCTGGGGTCGCCAAATCCATTGGGCCGTGAGATTCATTGTAATTCCTTTCATACTAGACCATGCACATACTAGATATTGCGGGTTATTTTAACGGGTGATGATGCTATGGTAGCGCTTACGCCGATTGGCAAAGACATCGCCGCCAAGTTCCTTGGCGCGCCACTCCTCGTATTCGCGGTAGTTTCCTGTAAACCATCGCACTTGGCCATCTCCCTCAAAAACAAGCAGATGAGTGCAGATACGGTCCAGGAAGAATCGATCATGGCTCACGACCATCGCGCAGCCCGGAAAACCGAGCAAGGCTTCTTCGAGCATCCGCAGGGTGTTGACATCGAGATCGTTGGTCGGCTCGTCAAGAAGCAGTACATTGCCGCCGGTTTTGAGTACTTTGGCAAGACGATAGCGGTTGCGCTCGCCGCCGGATAGCTGATTCACGGTTTTCTGCTGGTCCGCCCCGCGGAATCCAAACCGGGCAAGATATTGCCGAACCGGGACGGAACGGTTGCCCAAGGCGATCTCGGGGACGCCTTCGCTAATCGCATCAACCAGCCCAACCGATTCGCCCGAAAGATCGATGTCCTGCGGCACATAGGCGAACTGAACCGTGGGGCCAACGGCGATGCTGCCGGCATCCGATATTTCCTCGCCGACCAGCAACCGGATGAGCGTGGTCTTCCCGGCGCCATTGGGCCCTACCACGCCGACAATTGCCCCCTTAGGAACCTGGAACGAGACATCCTGGAATATGGGCGCACCGTCGTAGCTCTTCGCCACCTTGTCAAACGCAATGACTTGATCGCCCAACTCGGGACCCGGAGCGATTTGGATGGTTGCGCCATCATCGCGGGCCGCCGACGTCTCCTGGGCGACCAATTTCTCGAATTCGGCCACACGCGATTGGGCAAGCTGGTGGCGGTCCTTATTGCTCATGCGTATCCAGGACAGTTCCCGCGCAAGGGCGCGACCGCGAGGCGAGTCCTTCTTCTCATCGGTAACCAATCGCGAAAGCTTCTGCTCCAACCACGAAGTGTAATTGCCTTCGTAGGGAATCCCTTCGCCGTTGTCGAGTTCAAGAATCCATTTCGTGATGTTGTCGAGAAAATACCGGTCGTGAGTGACGATAATGACCGTCCCGGGATAGTCGCGCAGCTGGGCTTCCAGCCAGTCCACTGTCTCCGCGTCGAGATGGTTGGTGGGTTCATCGAGAAGCAGCAGGTCGGGTTGCTCAAGAAGGGCCTTGCACAGGGCCACGCGGCGCCGCTCGCCGCCGCTTAATGACCGAACAACCCGGTCGTCATCGGGCAAGACCAGGGCTTCGCTGGCCTGATTGAGCTTGACATCGAGACTCCACGCATCGGCCGCATCGAGTTTGTCCTGCAGTTCGCCCATCCGATCCAATGCGGCCTGCATGGCATCATCGTCCATGGGTTCGGCAAGCTGGATAGACAGATCCTCATATTCCTTAAGGAGGGACTGGGTCTCGCCAAAGGCCGATTCGATGGTCTGCCGCACGGCGAGAGAATCATCCAGAACGGGATCCTGCAGGACGATTCCGGCTCGGTACCCCTTGGACAACTGCGCCTGCCCCTGAAAATCATCGTCCAGTCCGGCCATGATACGCAGGACGGTTGATTTCCCGGAACCATTGGGACCGACAATGCCGATCTTGGCCCCCGGAAAGAAGCAAAGCCCGATATCTTTCAGTACCTGTTTTTGGCCATAGTACTTGTTCAGGCCAAGCATGGTGAAAATAAACTTCTCCGCCATGGGATTCCTTTTTCGTTGTGGCACATGTTTATGCTGCGTCGGTTGGATGCAGGATGCAGCGGAAGTGCAAAGTGTACACGGATTGCCTTGCGGAAGGAAAACCGATTCCGGTAACCGGGCGGGTAGGAGAACCTACCCGCCCGGTTTTATTATGGTAGGAATACGCCGTTATCCGACGCGAAGGGTCTCAGCGCCACGACCTTGGGCGATGAGGGATGTGTAGGTATCGAGTTTGGACCGCGTCGCGGCATCGGTTAGATCGATGGTGCGCCCTTCTTCGGCCGACATATACGCCGCCTGACACAGCCGGGTGATTTCCAGGCCGTAGTCGAAGGTTAGCAACGCATCCCGTCCTTCCCGGAAGGATTGTACCGCATCGGCCAGTTCGCTGACATAGCCGTATAAGTCTGCTTCATTGGGCTGAACGGTCAACAATCCACGGGTCGCCGTCGCTTTCTCCAGGGCCGTTTCAGCATCGGCAACGGCTTCAGCCGCTTCATCACCAATGAAGACCTGGAGGGGCGACATCAAGGTGTTGATTTCGAATGCGTAGCCCGGCCCGAGGCCGTCCATGAGCAGGCGTAGGCCTTGTTTGTCGTACATCCACGAGTTGGTGAACTGAGCCTTAACATGCTGTCCTGTCTCAGGATTGCGGAAAGTCACCATACCGGTGGCGAAATCCTCGGCGGGGGTTTTGTAATAGTCAACGCCCGTCCGTTCGAGTAGTTTGTTCCTTCCCTCGGGCGTTCCCCACTTGAGCAAGCCCACATCGGCGCTCACCGCCACGGGCTCAAGGAACATGGGGTCTTTACCCAGCGGCGTCAGCACATACCATCCCACGGCGATGCTGTGGCATCCCATGTCAGACAAAACGCCGCCGCCTTGGCGGGTAGGATCCCAGAACCAGGGCATGTGGGGCCCTGCATGCTCTTCGGCGCTCCGGGCCAGGGCAATGGGTCCCATGGTGCGCTGTTGCGGGCCCAGTTGCGCCAGTGAATTCTGAATCGCCTTCATATGAATTTGATTCTCGAAATATGCCGTTGGACATTCCATGCTTCGAGCCAAGTCGAGCAATTGCTGGGCTTCCGCAACCGTCCGTCCCAAGGGTTTTTCACAGATGATGCCCTTGAGCGAAGCGCCCTTCTTCACAGCGTCCGCGATTGCCTGGAAAACCTCGATTCGGACATAGTTCGGGGCAAAAACAGCTACCGCATCCGACGCATTACAGACATCTTCAATCGAGTTGTACACCGTACACTCGCCAACCCCGATTTTTTTTGAGAACGCGGAAAGCGCCTCTGCGCCCTCGGGCGCGTATACGCCAACCAGATCCGCATCCCGCAGCCCCTGCAACGCCGTTGCCTGGAATTGCGAGATGAACCCGGCTCCGATAAATCCTAGTTTGAACCGCTCCATGTCTCTCCAACGCCTCCTTTCTAGTTACCCATTGCATATGTTTTTTGGCCACAAAAGGTACCCCCCTTTATGCGGCGTTGAGAAGGATTATAGGGAATGAGAGCATTTTCCGCAAGGAAAGCCCCGACGAGGAATGCATTCAGAAGAGATGGGCCCACCCTTTGGGGTCATGGTCAAACACATACGGAGTACCATGGGTACGAAAACGCGCCACTGGGAAAACCTAGTGGCGCGCACAGATAATCTGCGGTTACGTTATTTCTAGATGTCGTAGTACAGCATGAACTCGTACGGATGGGGACGGAGATTCACGGCATCCACTTCCGACTCTTGCTTGTACTCGATCCACTTTTCGACGACGTCTTTGGTAAACACGTCGCCTTTCAGCAGGTACTCATGGTCGACCTCTAGGGCCCGTAGCGCCTCATCGAGACTTCCCGGCGTCTGTTTGATGGTGGCCTTGATCTCAGGGGGGAGATCGTACAGATTCTTGTCCATCGGTTCACCAGGATCAATCTTGTTCTGGATACCGTCCAGACCGGCCATCAGCATGGCCGAGAAGGCGAGATAGGGATTGCAGCTTGGATCCGGCACGCGGAATTCGACGCGCTTGGCTTTTGGACTGGGCGAGTACATGGGAATCCGGCAGCACGCGCTGCGATTTCGGCTTGAATAAGCCAGGTTCACAGGAGCTTCGTATCCCGGTACGAGGCGCTTATACGAGTTGGTGGTCGGATTGGTAAACGCAACCAACGACGCCGCATGATGGAGCAGCCCGCCAATGAACCACAAGGCCTCCTGGCTCAGTCCGGCATATTTGTCGCCTGCAAATAGGGGTTTGCCGCCTTTCCAGAGACTCACATGGGTGTGCATGCCCGAGCCGTTATCGGAAAACAGCGGCTTCGGCATGAAGGTCACGGTTTTACCCACCATTTTGGCCGTGTTCTTGATAATGTACTTGTACATCATAAGTTGGTCGGCCATGCGGGTCATCGTATCGAACCGCATGTCGATCTCGCCTTGGCCGCCTGTGGCTACCTCATGGTGATGGCACTCGACTTTGAGGCCGCAATCCAGCATAGTGGCAACCATTTGGTTTCGCAGATTATGCTGCGAATCCGCTGGCGGAAGGGGGAAATAGCCTTCTTTGTACCGCAGCTTGTAGCCCAAGTTGGGAGATTCCACGCGACCGCTATTCCAAATACCTTCAAAGCTGTCGACTTCGTGGTATCCCATATTGGGCCTGTAATCGAATCGCACATCGTCAAAGATGAAGAATTCGGCTTCCGGGCCATAATATGAGGCATCTGCCACGCCACTGGAAACGAGGTAGTTCTCCGCCTTCTGCGAGATGCATCGCGGACACCGCGAATACCGCTCTTTCGTAATGGGATCCAGGATGTTGCTGTACAGAATCAGCGTGGGGATGTCGGAAAAGGGATCCACCAATGCCGTCTTTGGGTCGGGCATTACGAGCATGTCGCTCTCATTGATCGCTTGCCATCCACGAATACTCGAGCCATCAAAACCCAACCCATCCTCGAAGGTCTCCTCGGAGAACTCCGAAATGGGAATGGTGAAGTGCTGCATCAGGCCCGGGAAATCCATGAAACGCAGGTCGATGAACCGAACGTTCTCCCTATTGCACAGCTCTACTACGTCTTTGGGGGTATAATCGTTATGCATCGTTTCCTCCGTGCTTCACTTCATGTGACTGCACCCTGGTTGCGGTGGCCGCAAGCAAACCCCAAGGCTCCACCATGGGCCTACTCGAACCAACCTGTGGCTTCTAGCCTAACGCAATGTCGCCGGACTCGCCGGTCCGGATTCGCACTGCATCATCTACCGGCAACACGAAAATCTTTCCGTCGCCTATCCGTCCTGTAGACGCCGCTTTCACAATGGCGTCCACCACTTGCTCGAGTTTTTCCTCAGTCACTACAATCTCAAGTTTGACCTTCGGAAGGAACTCGACCATGTACTCGGCTCCACGATAGAGCTCTTTATGGCCCTTCTGCCGCCCGAAGCCTTTTACTTCGGTAACAGTGAGTCCCTGGACACCTACATCTGATAGGGCTTCCTTGACTTCCTCGAGCTTAAACGGCTTGATAATGGCTTCGACCTTTTTCACGATGCATACCCCATATGGTTTGGTTGCGTTAAATGGCGCACCAGTGTAAAGGATAGCAGTGCGATGACACAAGGCCGATGGCAGTATCATACCGTTGCTACCAAATGTAGCAAGCTGTATGCCAACTTCTCACCCAAAAGCGTTAATGGCATGCAAATGGTTATGGGGAAACCATTTACGAGGTTTTTGGCGTTAGCATGTGAGGCCAAAGACATGATCAAGAACCTACATAATCGTCGGTTCGCAAGGATGGGTCCTACTCGAACGTATGAGGAGCGCCATTCCGTTGAATGTGATCCAATTGTGACATGAATCTCGATTGACTTGTGCAATGGTGTCGAATATGATAATGTACTCATATACGAAGCTGAAACTGCCAATGGGGAGGCGGAGAGATGAAGCTATTCGAATCGACCGGGCAGTTTGTCACCTATGCCGTGGTCCTAATGCTAATCGGCACGGGAATTGTCCTAGGGGTGGGCTCCTACACGTTTGTCTACGCCCAGGGATTCTCGTATATGAGCGACGATGCCGCTGTATGCGCGAACTGCCACATCATGCAGGATCATTATGACGCCTGGATCAAAGGCAGCCACCATGCGGTTGCGACATGCAACGATTGCCACACGCCTCACGATTTTCTGGGCAAATATCTCATGAAGGCCATCAACGGGTTCAATCACTCCTTTGCCTTCACCACGGGATATTTTCATGAGCCCATCCAGATCAACGAAATGAACCGGCGCGTTACGGAGCAGACGTGCCGTGAATGTCATGCAGATATGGTACATGCAATAGACTTTGCTCCCTATCATGTCGAGCCGATGGATTGCATCCGCTGCCACGACTCGGTGGGACACATGCGATGAAACGCAAGGGCAAATAAGCGGGGAGGATTCCCAATGAGTAAGCAATCAAAGCACAAAGCGGTTTCGGAGCAGGGAATGGTCAACCGGCGGACATTGTTGGTTGCGGCGGGAGCAGGCGTGTTTGCCGTAGCGGTACTGGCGTTTGCGGTAACCGCATTGCTGGTAAACGTTTTCCATCGCCAGCAGGAGGCTGCCCAACCCTTCTTTCGCGTCGTTGAAATAACGGACGAAACAGCAGATCCCGCGGTCTGGGGGCAGAACTTCCCCCTTCATTATGACCTATATATACGCACCACCGACATGGAGCGCACCCGATTCGGCGGCAGCGAGGCCATGCCGCGGACACCGACGGATGCCGATCCCCGTTCGGTCGTGGCCCGCTCGCAGGTCGAGGAAGACCCACGATTACGGATCATGTGGGCCGGTTATCCTTTCTCTGTTGATTACCGCCATGCCCGAGGTCATGCATACATGCTAGAAGATGCGACCTTTACCGAAAGACATGAAGTACAGCAATACGGCGTCTGCCTGAATTGCCACGCTTCGACCTACACGACCTTTATGGAACTTGGGGAAGGCGATTTGACCCGCGGATTCGAGCAGTTCAACCCGATGCTGTTTGAGGAAGCCCGGGCACTGGTCGAGCATCCCATTTCATGCATTGATTGTCACGATCCCGAAACCATGCAGTTGCGGATTACCCGACCGGCGTTCAAGGAGGGGATCAAGGTATACAAGGCCTCGCAGGGGATTCCCGACTATGATGTGAACACCATGGCGACCCGTCACGAAATGCGCTCATACGCCTGCGCCCAGTGCCATGTCGAGTATTATTTCGCCGGTGACGAACGGCGGCTCACCTTCCCATGGCACAAAGGATTGCGAGCGGACGACATGCTCGAATATTTTGACGAAATCGACTTCACGGATTGGGTCCATGCCGACACGGGCGCAAACATGCTGAAAGTGCAGCATCCCGAGTTTGAGCTCTGGTCTCAAGGAACCCATGCGGCGGCCGGAGTTACGTGCTCCGATTGCCATATGCCCTATAAACGCGTCGGCGCCATGAAAATAAGCGACCACCACGTCCGTAGTCCCTTGCTTAACATCAACAACGCCTGCCAGACGTGTCACAACGTCCAAGAGGACGAGTTGCTAAGACGGGCCGAAACCATACAGGAACGGACGTTTGAGATGCGTCATCTGGCGCTGGACGCCATGGTACACCTTGTAGAGGGTATCATCGACGCCCAGGAAGGGAACATGCCAGAGGAGCGACTCGAGCTGGCCCGGCAGTACCAACGAAGCGGAACCTTTTATCTCGATTTCGTCGAAGCGGAGAACTCGATGGGGTTCCATGCGCCCCAAGAATCGGCCCGGGTGTTGCTCAAGGCCATCGATCATTTCCGCAAGGGCTCCCTGGCGCTCAAGCCGCCCATGGATGCCATAGCCGACCCAGGGCTCATTGAGGGAGTCGTTCCGCGCGGTCAGGAACCGACGCTGGCGCCGTATGCTGAAGACGAGGATTTCGTACGAACGGAACCGATTCCTGAAGAAGACGAGGATATGCCGGAGGAAGAATAAGCTCCTGTGGCGCGTTGTTTTAGGCCAAAGGAGCAATTGTACATGGCATTTACGACAACAGCCGCATATTACGAGGCCCTCGCAAACCCGTCGGGACGACTGGAACGCGAAGGGCCTTTTCTTAAGAGCATCCTCGAGCGGGCCCCGGGACCACGGGTACTGGACCTGGCCTGCGGAACGGGGGTACATACGCTATTTTTTGCCCAGGAAGGGGCCATGGTCACCGGGGCGGACATCAGCGCCGAGATGGTTGCCTTTGCTTCGGAGCACCGGCCTCACCGCGCCATACAGTACATCGTGGGCGATATGCGGAGCCTTCCCGATGGAACGTGGGATCTCATTATTTGCCTGGGGAACTCGCTGTCGCTATTGGAAAAGGACACCGACTTGCACGCGGTGTTCCGATCAGCGGCCGGGCATCTCGCTCCGGAAGGATTGCTGGTCACGCAGACACTAAATTACGCCCGACCGGCCGCAAGAGAACCCCGCCATCGAGTCGAACGAGGGGAATTCGAAGGCGCGGAAGTTACCGCCGTAAAAAGCCTTGTCCCCCACGGCGAACGGACGCTCCTCTCCCTCGCCTTTTTCGCGGACGATAGCGGGGCGATTGTCTCCCTAAGCGAAACGGCCATTCTGCGAAACTGGACCCCCGATGAGCTGAGGAATGCCGCCGAAACGGCGGGCCTCACAGTCGACGCCGTATACGGCGGTTACGATGGTTCGGCCTTTGATGGTGAGAAGTCGTCGGATGTCTTGCTGGTTGCGCAGAAACCGGCATAGGTCATTTCGACTAGAACACGGCGGAAAGCAGCCCACCGAGAGCACCGTAAAACCCGGTAAACCATCCGGCCGCCAACAACACGAGCCAATACCAACTACTCATTTTTTATTTCCCCCATTCGTTTTGATCGGTATGCATCCATCAGGCAGGAGCATTGCACGGCCGCGACCCTGGCCTCATCCGGTGTCATAGCACCTTGTAGTCGACGACGTGATGCTCCCCGCCTTCGAGGTGGCGCGCCAGGATATAGAGATAGTCGCTCAGTCGATTGACGAAGACGAGGGGCGCATCCAAGTTGCTTTCGGGATAAGCCTCTTTGAGTCGCACGAGCGCCCGTTCGAACCGTCGCGCCACAGTACAGGCCACATCAACCTGGGCCGATTCGCGATTCGCAGCGGAAGCGATAAAGGCGGACGGTAAGGTGACGATTTCCTCGAGCCGGGCTTGCTCCTCTTCAATGCGGGTTACATGGCGAGGCTCAATCGTAACGGCGTGAAACTCCGGCTTGCGTTGTACCGGATCGCTGCATTGGGCCCCCAAGGCAAAGCAGGCGTTTAGCAACCACGCCAAAAAGGCGGCTTGCTGCTCTTCGGGATCCCCCCGGCACTCGATGATTTCCAGACGGGCCAGCGCCAATTGGGCCCGCAGTTCGTCCAACGTGCCGACGCATTCCATGATGGGGTGGCTTTTGGGGAATGAACCGCCGCTGAGCGCGGTAGATTCGCCGCGGTCTCCTCGTTTGGTGGTAACTTGCGAACGCATGACGCTCCTTTCATTATGAGTGGGTGGTATGTCCAAATCGGCTTACATTCACTGGATATGCAACGCTATCGGGCAATGATCCGAGCCCATGACATCGGAAAGTATCTGGCTTTTTTGGACTCGCGGCAAGAAAGCTTCATCAACACAATGGTAATCCAGCCGCCAGCCGATATTCCGCTCCCGAGCCCGCGTCCGATAGGACCACCACGTATAGTGCCCGGGTTCACCAGGATGAAAGTGGCGAAAGCTATCGATAAAGCCGGTCTCCAGGAACGCGTCCATGGCAGCGCACTCTTCGACGTAGAACCCCGGATTATCGCGGTTCTCCTTTGGCCGCGCCAAATCGATTTCTTTGTGGGATACATTAAAATCGCCGCAGACGATCACATGCCGCCCATGGCCACGATAGCGTCGACAGGCACTTGAAACAGCATCGAAAAACATCAATTTGTAGTCAAGCCGCTTCCGTTCCGGTTGGCTGTTCGGGAAATAGGCGTTGATCAGGACAAATTCGGGGAATATTAAGGCCTGGTATCGGCCCTCTTCGTCAAACTCGGGGACATCCAGGGATTCGACCTCCTCTGGCGGGTTGTCCGACTTATAATAGGTAGCAACGCCGCTATACCCTCGTCGCTTGGCGGAATGCCAGACGGATTTGTATCCCGACGGTTCACGTAAGGCAGGTTCGACCTGATCGCGATGGGCCTTGGTTTCCTGCACGCAAAGCACATCGGGTTGGGTCTGCTCGAACCATTCAACAAAGCCTTTTTGCCCTATGGCACGAATCCCATTCACATTCCACGAGAACAATCTCATTGACACGCTCCTGTTCCATAATTGGCGGTAAGGCGGCATAGTATCGAATCACGCCAGGACAGGGCGAATAACAGCCGAAGTACTCATATGATTCCTTCATGGTAAACTTGCCCCGCGTGTATTTTTTCTGACACGATTATGCGTTACTGTGCCTTGACGGCGCGGAAGGAGAATCGAACACCTATGCCGGTCTGCATACAAACGGCCAATCTTACTAAATGCTACGGCTCCGTGGTTGCTGTCAGCGGGTTGTCCCTCGACATTCAGATGGGGGAAGTCGTTGGCCTGTTGGGCGCGAACGGCGCAGGTAAGAGCACAACCTTGTACATGCTGGCGGGCTTGGCTCCCCCCACCTCGGGTACGGTTAGCCTCTTCGGCAAAGACATTTGTCGGAACTTCCTTCAGATTGCCCCCCGTATGGGCGTGTTGACGGAGCGCCCCTCCTTTTTTGACTATCTGACCGCTCGACGAAACCTGATGGTATTGGCGGATCTGGCCGGCAAGGAAATCACCGTTGACCGGGCCTTGGACCGGGTGGGATTGCTGCAAGCCGCGGGTCGGCGCGTAGGGACTTTTTCACTGGGCATGCGTCAACGGCTCGGATTGGCCCAGGCGCTGCTTACCGAACCGGAACTGCTACTGTTGGATGAGCCGACCAGCGGACTCGACCCCGAAAGTACGCAGGATATCCTGGCGTTGCTTCGGCGCTTGTCCAATGAAGCGAATGTAACCATCGTTTTCTCGAGCCATATGCTGCATGAGGTGGAAAATCTGGCGGATCGGGTGGCGATCCTGAACAAGGGCCGTCTGCTTGCCATCGAGCCGACGGAAAAACTGCTCTCGTGGGACCTGAGCCGCGTCGAGTTGTTGGTTGATGCCCCCGACACGGTCGCCAAACGCCTGCTCGAACAGACTTGGATTACAGAAGCCACGGCGCTGAGCGGGCGGGTCGAAGTGGTGCTCAATGATGCAACGGTGCATCAACTTGCCGGCTTTCTACTTGGTTCCGGATTTGTGGTCTCGGGGATAATCCCCCGCCGACGAACCCTGCAGGACTACTTCATCAAGGTGTTGAACTCATGATACGCCGCATCTGGGTCGCCTATCGTCTCGAGCTAAGCAAAGCACTGCGAATGAAACTGGCCTATGCCGGGCCTATTCTGGCGTTGCTCATCGTGGTTTCCATGACCCAGGTTCATCCTGTTTTTCAAGACAGCCGGACCGGCTACAGCTTTATTGCCGATGCCACTGCGGTGACGTTGAACCTGTTCGGACTACTGGTTGTATTGATGTATAGCGCCATGTTGCTTGCTTCGGAGTTTAACTCAGGCGTAATTCGCACGATTGCCGTGCGACCGATCCTACGCAGGGAATATGTCATCGCCAAAATGCTGCACGGAATGACCTATGCCGTCCTGCTCACCGCGGTGGTGGGGGGAGGCAGTTGGGGCGTCGCATTGGCATCGGGTTCGCTGACCGGCGTGACGTTTGGCGGTGAGCTCATCTATGCGAACAGCGAAATGGCGTACACCTACCTGCTGGGCGCGGCGATGGGATTACTGCCCCAATTCGCGGCCGTGGCGTACGCCGTGATGATCTCGACGCTGAGCCGTAGCCCCGGTTCGGCGATAGGGGTTACCGTGGCACTGTGGTTTGTTGTGGATCTCGTCAAGTATCCGCTGCGTATTGCGCCGTTTCTATTTTCCACCTATATCGAGTACCCTTGGCAGCCGTTTCTTGATCGAGCAGACGGCCTCGAGGCCCGATGGTTTCCTCAGGGCTATTATTGCATCGGGACCTCGGTGGCGGCGTTTATTTTATTCACGGCCGTTGCAGTCATCGTGATGAACCGAAGGAACCTGCAACGATGATGGCCTTGGTCGCACTTATCGCGCAGGGGGCCTTCTTTTTTGTCGAAGCGGAAGCGCCCGGTATCCAGGTAAGCGGAGTTAACAGCTTAACCGGCGAGCCCACGGTCAATTTCCGCCATGCCGACGTCAACGGCAATGGGCTGCCCGATCTGGTTTTCGGCGACCGGGTCATCTTCCAGACCCCCGACGGTTTTGCGACAGAACCCCTACCTTTGCCGGAACCCAGGGCGGCCAGTTTGGTGGATGTGTGGGAAAACGCCGTATACCGCCTCTTTCCTGACCGGCTGGAACGCCTGGAATGGGATGAGGGGGACTGGAACCGAACCGAATTTGCATTGGATACCGGGATCGCGCCAAAAGGAGGCGGGGCCTATTCCCTATCGGATCGGAGGAGGACAGCGCCCCCCCAGCTCTCGCGCTTCCTCCATGACATCGCCCAAGACGGTATCCCTGCAGTAGTGACAGCCGACGAAAAAGGCATTCGCATCTATGCATTGGGCAGCTCCTCGCCCTACGCGGATTATAAATCCGTAGCATATCATGCTGTTTTTCCCGCCATACGGCCGGCCAGGCCAACCACGCCGAACCTGTGGCCCCCCGAAGCGCGGGAGGTTGTCCTGCCTGCCACGGAAATGTCGTGCCGGTTCTATCTCGATGGTCCCCGCCTGACCGTGATCGATAGGGAATCCCTCCCTGATCAGACGGCCGTGTTTCGCATAACCCGTTATCGAATCGACTCCGACAACGGATATGCTTTCGATCCGGAGTACACCCAGGAATTTGTTACAGAGCCGTTGCCGGACCACCTGCAACCGTGCCGATTGACCGACAACGACCTGGTGAGCTTCGCTGGAGGGGAATGGACCCTGAGCCGCGACTCGATGGTACCGTCCCCCGTTTTCGAGACCTCGGTGACTACGGACGGCGGGCACACGATACAGCATGTGCGCACGCGGTCGTTCCGGCCGCTATGCCTTTTCGTGGATTTCAATGGAAACGGTCGACGGGATTTGATCGCCGAAACAACAGGGCTTGCCGAAGGAGGCCTTCGAGAGACGGTAACCAGGTTTACAACACAGCATTCCGTTCGACATGGGGTACAGGTGCACTTGCAGGCTCCAGATGGGACCTTTCCCCCCCGTCCCGATATTCAAGGACAGTTCAACATCCAGATCGAACACCCGCCGCTGCAATCAGGTGAGCTTTACCACCGATATCAATCGGGAGAACTGGTCAACCTATCCGGGGATTTCAGCGGAGATGGCTTCCGCGATCTCGTCATTCAAGAACGACCTGACCGATTGGCCATCTATCGGGGAAGCGCCTCAGGGTTCTCATCGAGACCCTTTCTGACCCTGCCCATGGAACCGGGCTGGCGTTTTTCCGTAGCAGACATCGACGGGGACGGACTCAGCGACATCATCGTACGATTCGCAGACGCCGAGGCCGGTCCGGAAGGCGAAGGGAAATACCTGTTTCTGACCCGGTCGGAGGATCGGTCGTGACCGGAATCCTGATGACCGCTTTTGCAGCGTTGGGAATATTTGAGCCCCATACCATCCCCGATGTGGGACCGGAAGCACTGGTGTTTCCCGCACGGACTAGGGCCGAAGGCCCGGCGGACTTGTTCATCTTAGAGGACCACAAATTGCGGATTTACTCCGCCGATGGAGGTCCAGCACGAACGGTCCATTTACCCCAATGCGCATCGGCATTTGACGTCGGCGCGGCTCAAGACGATCGCGATAGGGATTTGATTGTCGTTCACGGCGACAAGATCCTGCAATACAGCATGTCGGACGAAAGCGCCTCGCCTGTCGAGCTGTTCACTATGGAAACGATCTTTTCCCCTCCGGCCGCACAACCGCATCCCTATGTCCTGACAACAACGATGGATGATAGGACCCTGTTGGCCCTGCCAACGGATGATGCTCTCGAACTCCGGCGATTTAACGGCGAACTGGAGGCCCGGTTTCCCCTGACCAACCAAGCTCACCCGTCCTTTGGGCCCTCCTTCTCCGCTTGGCCCGTCGAGCCGGTCCAGACGGCGCCCGCAGGCGGATTCGAGATGCGCGTGTCGCATGTGTACGAAAAGACTGTAGAGCTTCCGGAAACCATGAAGCATCAACCTCGTCAGGAACGACCCTATCGCCGGGTAACCCCTTCGCAGATGACCCAAATAGCCGACTTGGGACCGGAAAGTTGGCCGTGGTTTCCATTGCGTGCCGATGGAGACGATAGCATCCGCGTGTTGTATGCTCCTGCCCAGCCCGACTTGAGCGATACGCTAATCCGGCTTCGCCATGCTCCAACGGACGAAGACGATCAAACAGGAGTGACCCTTTTACCGGCTCGGCGGTATCCCGGACGACTGATGGATCCGTCCATGGATATGCCCGATTTCAATGGGAATGGGTATGTCGATCTATTGCTGTGGTCCGCGCCAAAACCGACAAGCTCGATTGATTCCATTGTCCGCACACTCATCGGACGCACGTGGCCCATCCGTATCACCGTTCATCATTACGACCCGATTCGCGAACGGCATGAACCTACGCCAAGCGCGATCATTACGTGCCGGTTGCCTGTTTTGTGGATGATGATTCACGAAGACGGAACACCTCTGCGCAACGTGGTTTTGCAGGACTTCACGGGTGATGGGCGTACGGACTGCGCCTGGAGCTGCGACGAGCACACGTTTCAGGTATGGCGGAGTCGTGAAACCGGGTTCTCGGACCGTCCTGACCGGACCTATGAATTCCCCGAACCGGGCATGCGCATCGAGCAACGCGTGGACTTCGATGGCTTGGGCAGAACCAGTTTGGTATTTCGTGGGGAGACCACGGTGCTATGGCTTTACGCTAAGCCCGACGAAACAGGACAATAGGGCCACGCAGATTTCCACATGTTACGGTTATATCCCCCCGTCAATCTGTTGCAACCGACCGGCCACATCGCGTGAGACGGCCTCGGCGTCACCGGTACGACCCAGGCGACGAAGCAGGCGCGTTAATCGTAGTCCGGCCAGACGATATGATTCTACGGCGCTTTCTGAAAGGGCCCGATCAAGCTCAGCCGCGAAGGTAAGAACCCGGCGGTACGCCGTTTCGGCTCCACGGTCATCCTCCTCCATTTCGGCCAATGTCCCTTCGAGCACGGCCAACCGCATGCCCGGAGCTGTGGCGACGGGCGCCTGTTCAAACACATCCGCAATATAGGCGCGGGCCTCCTCGACCCGCTCCTCGCGTCGGAACAACATGGCTTGGGCATAGGCCACAGCGTGGCGGTCTCCGGCATTCTGAGCGGTTTCCTGAGCCGCCGCGATGGACTCCTCAGCGGATTCGGTCTCAGGGGGGTTCAATTTGAGATATTGCTCTGCCAAGGCGCTATAAAGACGGGACTCCACTTCCTCGCCGGGATCCTGGGCGAGATGGTCTTGAATAGCATCAATGGTTTCCATCGTATCGGCAGTAAGGAGCCTATCGAGGACCGCCTCACTGACATGAATGGTGAGATTGGCAAGTGCTCCGCCTGTTCCCGATGCGCCGTCTCCGGAAAGGGACGTATCCGAACGCTCCTGACTCTGGGAGACCATGGGTTGGACATTCTCGCGCATGGTCCCCGGCCGCGCGCGAAAACGTGTTCCTCCACCTCCGGCCGTGGATGTTCGCGTTCCCTCACGGCTTGCGTTTATCGCCAAAGCAAGAGAGGCGACAACGATAACCAACATGCCTATAAGAAACCAGTTTTGCCACTTCATAGTACTAATTTACCTGCTATTTACCCATTTTGCCAACTCGTGACGCCGCAATCCATGACAACTCAAGCAAATGAATGGATTATTCGCTTTCCGAAGGTTCCGGTGGCATGGTGTCGTGAAGGGCTTTTACGCTTTCCTGCGTGGGAGGTTCTGCGTAGCGGCGCTTGGCATAACGCCGATACCATTCGGCAGCCTGTTTTCCCCATCCATCGAGATCAGGAGCACACTCAACACGTTTCGCGAATGAGTGGAGCGTCTCACTGGGCGCCCGTTTCAGATCATATTGGACCAGTCGTTGGTCCATTGTTTCCAGATGCTGTCGATAGGCATCCCAGGGTGAATGGGTCACCGGCTCGAAATAACGGACAATACGAAACCGGAACTGCCACCAAACAACCACAACGATCAGGACAATGCCCAGGAACCAACCCGGCATGGTGGTGGTGAAAAACTGAATGATCAAGGCAGCACCGACGCTTACCGTGGCGATGAGCCCATCAGTAACGCTCTGACGAAACGCCTCCGCGATCTCCTCGAACTGGAACTTGACATAATCCCAAAAATAGGACAGACGGCTGACAGACGCTGCCTGGGGTACGCCAGCGGGCGGCGTCGCCTCGACGACCACCCATCCATTTTTCGGATCAAACGCCTCGACCCATGCATGGGCGTCCCGGTTTCGAGCGATCCAGTAACGACCGTAGGGGCTCCCCTCGGTGACCAGAAACCCATTGACATAGCGCGTGGGAACACCGCCCAGGCGAAGCAAAATGGCCGCAGCCGAAGCGAAGAGTTCACAATGAGCCGGGAACTGCTCGAAGACAAAATGTGATAGAGGCTCTCCCTGAAACGGTAGCGTTACATCAAGGCTATATTCGTAATTGGTGGATAAAAATTCCTCGACAATACGGATCTTTTCATCCGTTGTCGTGGCATCCTCGAACAGCGCGTTTGCCAGCATCTCCAAACGCGGATCCATATGAGCCGGCACGGTCGTATTGAGTTCAAACTCGGCGTCGGTCAACGGTTCGGGACCAATGGACTCGCCAAGCACATTGAAATGATGGGGCGAAATATCCTCAATCCGTGTTTGCACGACATCGTTTGTGTCCTGTTCAAGATACAGGGAATCCGTAATCATCCACGCCGTATTCAACCCCCCAAAAAGTACGCCGTCCACACGGGTTTGACTGCGTACTTCTTGGATGACGGCATCGTCTCCGAGCTGCAAATCTCGCACTGTAAAGGCTTCCCAATCTCGCGGAATTGAGGACACCACTTCGGGGACATCCTCTTCCGGCAAAAGCTGTTTACTCTCCCCCGTGGGATACCATATGCCTTGCCCATAGGTGGAGAAAGCAACTCCCCTTAGATAGTGCGGCGGCTGATCGGCGATTACGCGTAATGCAATCTTGTTACCCTCATATGAGCGGAACTCCGAAATGCTGTTCAGCGTGCCGTAGGTGCTAAAACCTACCGCTCGGACCTCTGTGTTCCCCGCCCATGCAGAGAACCACCGGTCGATATGGGTGCCAAATTGTGATACGAGGACATTGACCCCTGTGCCAACCCCCAAGACCATCACGAGGACCAGAGTCAACACGACGCCACGTATCCATCGCCCTCCCGCGAGGCGAACAGATGGCCGTAGCTGGCATTGGTTGAAGTACAGGGCAGTTGCTAGCACATACACCAACGAAACAAGCTGATACAGTATCAGCTGGCGATATGTTCCAGGTATGTTTCCGGCGCAGACCAGTGCAATGATGCCAAAAAGGGGCAACATAGGCGTGAGCGATGTCCGTCTATCGGAACCCACCGCCACAAAGTACGCTGCCACCTGGAGCATTACAAAATACTGGGCGCATGCATAGGCAAGACCAAAGAGCCGACCGTATTCGTGTGTGAGACTGGCTGTTTCAACCCACCATCGCAACAGGACCAAAAGAGCAAACAGCAAACTGAACAAAATCGCCCGTTCTTGTCGAATGGAGTAAGGCCGACGGACGAAAATGCCCACGGTGGCGAGGGCGACGCAGGTTACTGGAAACCATACCGATCCGGCCATCAACCACATCACCAACCCCTGTAAGGCCAAAAGTATGACGCCTAGACCCCGCAACATCATAGGACGTCAATGCCCCCTTGACGGACGGATTCCGTGGTAAGCACAACACATGAATCCGACCATTCCTCCACATCGGCTGGAACCGTGGACTCATCCTCGACAATCAGGATGATCTTTACGCTGCACCCGGCCTCAATCGCTGTCTGGATGAGCGCTCGACGATGGACGTCCCAATCCAGCATTACACATATAAGGGTTGAGATATTGCCCAGTTCCTCTGCGATAGCCGGGGTAAGCACATGAAACGGGTTGGTTTGACACGGTTCCACGCACGCCAGGATATCGAGTACGTTTTCCGTATGGGCGATATGGCGACCTGCGCGGAAGTGATGCAACTCAGGTCCCGCTGCGAAAATATCGATGATATATTCACTCCGCCCAAGGGCATCGGCAATAGCGGCGGACATGCTGATCGCTGCTTCGAGCGGCGTTTCATCATAGACCTGTTCGGGGCGGTCTTTGATGACTTTACTAAGTCGGCTTCGAAACGAGGGACGACGGGGGACGCTTAGATAGGTGTCCAGTACCAAGGCCACGCGACAGTAGTACTCCTCATGGAACTCGCGCACCACCGGCGCAGCCAAGCGAGCCCAGGCCTTAAAATCGATGCGCCGGAACGAGTCGCCGGGGCGGTAATCGCGGTTGCCGATGTATTCGGGAGATTCCCCCACATTCGAGGTCAGCGCAATCCCTCCGGGCTGATACCGGCGGGACACCGGCACGTCGATTGCTTCCAAGGGTTCGAACGCGGGAAGCACCAATAAGGCGCTCACATGCTGCCCATGGGAGCCCGACCGCAAAAATCCGAAAGGAAATGAACTGTATGCCCGAATGGGCGGCAACGGATAGATACCGCGCCGGCCAGGCTCGACTGTGATGCTGAGAGGGATGGAATCGCCCGGTTGCAGCACACGTACCACTTTGCCAAAGTCTAGTTCCCAAATGCGTGGCGGCATGCCGAAGAAAGCCAATCCGACATCATAGGCCGGGAGGCGAGACCGATTCGTCAGAGTGAATGTCCCATGAGCTTGTTGCCCCATGCTGATACGGTCGGGCAACGCGCCGTTTACAACCAGCTTGGGTCGATGAACGAGATTGGCGAAAAACGCCACCACGCCCAACAGCAAAAGCACAAAAAAAAGCTGATAGACGGGAACCTGGATCGAAGCCGAACCGATGGCCCCCGCGACACAACCGCCCAGCGCCAATGCCTTGCCCGTGCGGGTGAGCTTAAAAAACCATAAATACCGTCCAAATCGACGCAGGTCATGGAGGCGCTTGCGTCTTGCCGTTCCCATTTTCACTATGAATCACCATTTATGTAGGTACGCGGGTCTCGTTGACGATCTGTTCGATCACCTGGTTCTTGGTCACGCCGGCATAGCGCGCCTTGGGCGTCAGAACGAGCCGATGAGCAAGCACTTGCGTCGCTAAACGCTGTACATCATCGGGGAGGACATAATCGCGGCCGGCGCAATAGGCAGCCGCCTGACTCGCCCGGAACAACATAAGCGAACCGCGGGGGCTTACGCCCAGTTTAAGGTCACTCGCACGTCGGGTCTGGCCTATAATGTCTACGATGTATCGCGAAACATCATCATCGATCCGTACGTTTCGGGCCTCTCTTTGCATGTTCAACACGGTTTCCGTACTAACGACCGGTTCGAGGGTGTCCAACGGGTGGGATTCGCGTTGGGAATGGAAAATACTGATTTCGGTATCCGGTTCGGGATACCCGATATCAAACTGGATAAGAAACCGGTCCAATTGCGCTTCGGGCAAGGGATAGGTACCGTGATACTCGACAGGATTCTCCGTTGCCAACACCATGAAGGGGGCCTCAAGCGGGCGGCGCATCCCTTCGATGGTCGCCTGCATTTCGCCCATGGCTTCGAGCAGGGCGGACTGCGTTCGCGGCGAAGCGCGGTTGATTTCGTCCGCCAGCAATACGTTACAGAAGATAGGTCCCGGATGGAACGTGAACGAACCGCTAACGGGGTTGTAGATCGATGATCCTAGAATGTCTGCAGGAAGTAAATCAGGAGTGAACTGGATTCGACTAAACTTCGCATCGATGGACTGGGCCAATGCCTTCGCCAACGTGGTCTTCCCCACGCCTGGCATGTCCTCCATAAGCACTGAGCCGCCGGCGACCAAAGCCACAACGAGCACGTCGATAGCCTCGGACTTGCCAAGGATAACCCGGCCCAAGTTTTCTTCTAATGCTTTGATCTCGGTGCGATAGCCCGACATGGTATTGACGCTCATTCCATCTTCTCCCGAAAGTGGTTTGAATGGACACAACGGTCATTATGCCACAAAAAGGTTCCGGACAGCGCAGCTATTTGGAGGGTGGCACGCTCAGACTTGAAAGCAAGGCTGTATTCATGGCCTCTCGTGGAGCCGGCACATCGAACCACCGTTCGAATTGAAGGACGGCCTGGTTCAACAGCATCTCGGTTCCGTGGATCACCGTACACCCCCGTGTCAGGGCATCTTCCAGTAAACGAGTCGTATAGGGGCGGTATACCATGTCGAATACGATATGGTCCGAACGGATAAACTCAGCCGGAACGCATGTCGCATCGGGGTGAGGATGCATGCCAATGGGTGTCCCTTGGATGATGATATCGTGTTCGGCCATGGCAGATTCGATGTCATGAACGAGTTCGCCGCCGGCGACGGAAGCATCGGTTCGCTCGCGCAAGTCGGATACCAGTTCCTCAACGTGCTTGGGTGTGCGGCCCAGAATAGTGAGCTGGGCTGCATCGGTTAGCTCGGCGAAAGCGAAGACCACCGCCCGCACGGCCCCGCCGGAACCTGTAAAAAGTACCCGTTTCCCTTCGAGTGATATCCCAGCATCGTCGAAAGCACGGATCGTACCGGGACCATCGGTCGTGGAGCCGATAAGACAACCGTCCTCGCGGGTAATGGTGTTAACGCTGCCTACATGCAATGCCATGGGCTCGATGGAATCCAAGTATTCCATCACAGCACGCTTATGCGGGATGGTAACACTCATGCCCCGGAATGACGGGATCGCCCGCATGCCGCCGAGGCATCCGGCCACATCGGTTATATGAAAGGCCAGATAAACTGCGTTCATTCCGATCGCGCGATAGGCGGCATTGTGCATAGCCGGCGAAAGGGAATGCTCGATAGGATTACCGATAACGGCACAGAGCTCCGTATGCGTGTCAATAAGCGGTAAGGTTTTCGTGTTCATGTTCCTCGTCATCCTGGGGGCCATTGTAGTGGCCGGCCGCCCAGAATATGCAGGTGGAGATGAAAGACGGTCTGTCCGCCCCATTCACCGCAATTGATGACGAAGCGGAACCCCTTCTCGGTCAATCCTTCTTGCTCGGCTATCCGATTCGCTGCAAGCAACAATCTCCCGAGAAGCGGAGCATCTTCTTCGGTCGCATCGGTTATCTTCGGTATGGGTTTGCGCGGGATCACCAACACGTGGGTCGGCGCACCGGGATTGATGTCGCGAAAGGCATAAAATTCCTCATCGGAGTAGACCTCCGTTGACGGGATCTCGCCCGACAGAATCTTGCCAAAAACGGTTTCCTCGGCCATGGTACCCTCCTGATTGCTTTGTTGTAGAGAAACCATATCGAATTACAAGGGGTGTGCGCAATGCGGACTGGTTCAATGCATCGGGTTGTGAAGCAAAACGTTCTACCAAGTTGATCGAACCCTGGGTGCCGGGGTAGGCTGTGAGCGCTGTTGGGAACCGCTGAAGGGGAGAAACCTATCGATGAGTACACGTGAGTTGTTTAATGCCATCATGCATTATGAAACTTTTGACCGAATGCCGGTCATACACTGGAACGGATGGCCGGAGACCACCGAGCGTTGGTATGGCGAGGGGTTGCCCCGCGATATGGACCAATGCGATTTTTTTAATGCTCACCCGTTGCCTCCCATGCTCCCCGTTGATCTCAATCTTTTCCCGCTCTTTGAGGAAAAAGTTATCGAGGAAACCGATGAGCATCGCCTTGTCCGACAAAACGACGGCGTCACAGCGGTGCATTATAAGAATCAATCGGCGATTCCTCACCATACCGATTTTCTGTTCAAGGACCGCTCCGGTTGGGAGGAGTACAAAAAGCGCCTCCAACCGGATCCACGGCGCATTCCCGAGAATTTCGATGCCATCGTTGCCGAATGGCAACAACGGGATCTGCTCTTGGGAATGTGGATGGGCAGTATGGTGGGATTTACCCGGAATTGGATGGGCGTGGAGAATTTCTGCGTGGCATGCTGTGAGGATCCGACGCTCATCGCCGAGGTGGCCGATGTTTTCTCCGATTTGGTGTGTTGGGCCATGGATCAGGTATTGCCCCGGGTAACCATCGACATCGGCTGGGGATGGGAAGATATCTGCTTCCGAACCGGGCCCCTCGTGCCGCCGAATGTATTCAAAGACGCGGCGGTTCCCGCTTATAGAAAAATTGCCGACAAACTAAATTCATACGGTGTGGACCTATACGCCGTAGATTGCGATGGGTACATTGACGACTTGGTTCCGTTATGGCTCGAAGGTGGCGTGAATGTCATGTTCCCCGTCGAGATCGGAGCCTGGCACGCCGATCCCATGGCATTCCGCCGACAATATGGCAAGGAATTACGTGTTTTTGGCGGAATCGACAAACTGGCCCTTGAAAGAGGCCGGAAAGCCATTGACGCCGAAATCGAACGGCGCATTCCCTTAATGAAAGAAGGCGGATTTGTACCGTTGCCGGACCATCTGATTACGCCGGATACGCCGTTGGATGATTACCGATATTATCTCGACCGAATTCGTGAGCTTCGATTCTGAAGCTGTTAGGCGGGTAAAATGTTTGCATCGGGCGCATGATTGACTATAATGCCCAGACACGAATGCAAAAAATGCAGCAGCGGGAGGCAGTGTTCCCATGAACCCTGGAATCAACCAATGGGCGTTTCCGCCGGATATGACGGCGGCGCAAGCCATTTCGATGGCGGCCGATCTCGGCTTTACCGCATTCGAAGTCTGCGTAGGCGAGGATGGTCCTGTGCGGCTGGATGCGGCAGAACCGGAATTACTTGAAATACGGAACCATGCCGAACAGAGTGGCGTACTCCTGCACAGCATCGGCTGCGGGTTGGGCTGGTCGCGTAGGCTTTCGGCAGCCGATCCCGGCGAACGGGATCACGCCGTCTCGGTCCATGAGCGAAGCCTCGAGATCGCCCACACTTTGGGAGCCAAGGCGTTGCTGGTGGTTCCTGGCGTTGTCGACGCCGACTCTTCATACGAAACTACCCTTGAGCATAGCCGCGAAAGCATCAAGCGGTTGATTCCCAAGGCGGAACGCTTGGGCGTATCACTTGCACTTGAGAATGTATGGAATAAGTTCCTGTTGAGTCCCACTGAAATGCGTGATTATATCGACAGTTTTGGTAGTGAGGCGGTAGGGGCGTATTTTGATGTGGGCAATATTGTGCTCTACGGATTCCCCGAGCAATGGCTACGAATCTTGGACCAACGGGTTCACGCCGTACACATGAAGGATTTCCGCGCAGCCGTGGGAAACTTTGGCGGATTTGTGATGCTGATGGAAGGCGACGTGAACTGGCCCGCTGTAATGGATGCGCTCCATGCCATCGGATATAAGGGACCGTTAACTGCTGAATACGGGGCCTATCCCCATTCGCTTGAAACGATGCTGCGGCATGTCCATTCGAGCTTAACGACGATAATCGCATTGGGAGGCAAGGCATGAAGGTCGCACTTATTGGTAGTGGCGGCATCGGGGCGGTCCACGCTCAGATGGCGACGAATTGCGGATTGACGATCGCAGCATGTGGCGATACGATTGAGGAAAAGGCTAACGCCTTGGCGCAACGTTTTGGAACGGAAGCAACCACCGATTGCGAAGCGCTGATACAACGAGACGATATCGACATTGTGGCCGTTGCCACGCCTACTCCGACCCATGCCCATTATGTAATCAAAGCCGCTCAAGCAGGCAAAGCGATTTTCTGCGAAAAGCCGTTTTGTCGGACCCTTGAGCAATGCGAGGCAGCTCTCGAAGCGGTGGAAACGGCGGGGGTGAAGCTATTTATTGCCCATGTGGTCCGATACTTCCACGAGTTCGAGGCGCTTAAAGCGCAAATCGAAGCGGGACAGGTCGGTAAGCCGGGATTCGTCAAATGCTACCGGGGCGGCATTTACCCGATGGGGGAGAACGGGTGGTTTCGTGACTATGCGCAAAGCGGCGGCGTGACGCTCGACAGTTCGGTCCATGATTTTGACTGGGTCCGATATGTCTTTGGCGACCCTGAACGGGTCTATTGCCAGGCGTTGCAGCGTCCCGAACCTTTAGATTATGCCCTGACCACGTTTCGAATGAAGAGCGGTATCATCGCCCATGTCATCGGTACCTGGGCGCACCCGACGGGTTTTCGCGTAAAAGTCGAGGTGTGCGGCGACAACGGCATGGTCACCTTTGATAGCAATGAGGCCCCGCTCGAGGTTATGAAGCGCGCCACAGAAGGAAGCGGACCAAGCATGATTGTGCCCGGCAGTCCGGTGGCGGTCAGCCCCTATCAACGTGAATGGGAAGATTTTATCGCCTGGTTGCGCAAGGAACGCCCTCCTCGAGTCACGCCTGAAGACGGAGCCTGGTCGCTTCGGATGGCATTGGGCGCGTTGGAATCAGCGGCTTCGGGCGAGCCGGTTACATTTTGAACACTGCGGGGATAAGGAAGTTCAAACAAAGGTAATATGGCCGTCAGGACGGCCTAGAGGAGGAATGGGATATGTCGAACCAAGGTGCAGCGCCTCCGCCGGTAGGCCGCGGAAAATCGGGATCCGGTACCAATACGTGCTTGTTGGCTGCGGGCATTGGATGCGCAACGGTAGTGCTACTGGCGTTTATCGTTGTGATTGCCGGTTTTTTCCTGGCCCGATCGGCCGTTCGCGCAGTTGTTGCCGAATATACCGATAGCGAACCGATCGATTTGCCCACCGTGACCGTCAGTGAGGAAGAACGAGAAGCCGTAAAAGAACAGTTTGAC
This sequence comes from Candidatus Hydrogenedentota bacterium, assembly GCA_003557825.1. GTDB lineage: Bacteria > Hydrogenedentota > Hydrogenedentia > Hydrogenedentales > SLHB01 > PWNM01. The sequence goes on from PWNM01000210.1 coordinate 26,295, forward strand.
GCTTTCCAACAGGATCTCGGCGAGGGCGTAGTCACCGAGCCGCTAACGCTAACGGAAACTGAGGTCAACGCGCTCATCCGATACCATCCGGATTTTGAAGAGATTCAGGATAACGTGTATGTCGCGTTCGAAGATGGCCTTGTCAAAGGTCAAATTAGTTTACCCTTGGACATGATTAGCCATATGCCGCTTGTAGGGGGATTGGTCGAAGGTCGGTATCTGAATGGAACCGGAACATTCAATATCGATGTCAGCGCCGGCCGATTGGTCGTACGACCTGAGGAGATCGAGGTCCGTGGAGAACCGTTGCCCGATCAGCTTATGAACGAACTTCGCGGCCAAAACCTCCTGGCCGATATTGATCACGACCCGGAACTGGCCCGAAGAATTGGTCAACTGGAGAGCATTGAAGTCGGCGACGGAGTGATTACGTTTGTGCCCCGCACCGACGGGACCACCCAGTGAGGAGACGACATGGTACGCATTGGTATTATGAGTTTTGCCCATATGCATGCTTACGGGTATGCGGCAAGCCTGGGACAGACCGGAGAAGCAACGCTCGCTGCCGTCTATGATGACGATGTGAACCGCGGACAGGAAGCGGCCCAGCAGTTCAATGCGCCCTTCGAAGCGGATATCGATGCCTTTTTGGCAAGCGACTTGGACGCGGTAATCATCACCTCGGAAAACATCAAGCACCGGTCCATGGCAGAAAAGGCGGCGGCGGCGGGCAAATGGATCCTGTGTGAAAAACCGCTGGCCACAACTGTCGAGGATGCTGCCGCTATTGTCGAGGCCTGCCGCGCGGCCGATGTGGGCCTTGGAACGGCCTTTCCTTGCCGATTCGCTTCGCCACTGGCGGTGTTGCGTCACCAGGTCGCTGCAGGCGAGTTTGGGGCCATTTACGCGGCTTCGTGCACCAACAACGGACAGTTTCCCGGCGGCTGGTTTGGCGACCGCGATTTGGCAGGCGGCGGAGCGACAATGGACCATACCGTTCATGTTGCGGATCTTCTACGTTGGATGCTCGATCGCGAATTCACCAAGGTGTACTGCGAGAACGGGCACTTGCACGGACGAGACACGGAACTCGATGATGTGGGTTGCCTCCATCTCGAAATGGAGGGGGGCATTATCGTATCGCATATCGCAAGTTGGAACCGCGCGAAAAGCTACCCGACCTGGGGCGACGTGACCATCGAGTTTATCGGGGAGAAGGGCGTCGCGTTTGTGGATGCCTTCAACCAAAAGATCAATGTCTATAACGATTCCGCCATGCGAGGCGCGTGGGCGGGTTGGGGCGACAATCCGGACTTGGGCCTTGTGCAGGAATTCGTGGATTCGGTCCGAGACCGGCGGGCTCCATCGGTCACCGGCGTCGATGGGCTAAAAGCCACCGAGGTTACTGTGGCGGCCTATGAATCCATGGCTTCAGGTAAAACCATCACCCTGTAACACACTCGGTATGGGGGGAATTCATGTTCAAACTCGCAGCCTTTACGGATGAAATCAGTCAGGACCTTGCGCGTGCCTGCCAAGTACTCGCCGAATTCGGAGGAAAAGGCATCGAGATTCGCGCGGTTTGGGACACACGCCCCGAGGACTTGTCCGATTCCCAAGTGGCTGAGATCAAGAAGATCGTCGCCGACCACGGGTTGTCCGTCTGCAGCATCGGTTCGCCCTTCGGCAAGTGCGAGCTAGACGATTCGAAGGCTGTAGCCCATCACATGGACATTTTGAAACGCTGCGCTGATATTGCCCGGGAATTGGACTGCCCCCTCGTGCGAGGATTCGCCTTTTGGGATCCTGATCAAGCCGACCAAAAACCCTGGAAAGCCATGGTGAAGGCATATCAACCTGTTCCGGCGATTTTGAAAGATAAGGACATTCTACTCGGACTCGAAAACGAAGCTTCCTGTTACGTCGGTACCGCCTCGCATATCCGCACATTTTTGGACCTGTTAAAATGTGATCGTGTCAAAGCCGTTTGGGATCCCGCCAACCACATCCATGATCCCCAATCCATCGCCATACCGGCCTTTCCCGATGGCTATCAACTTGTGCGAGACGACATGGTCCATGTCCATGTGAAAGATGCGGGTCCGGATGAGGCAGGCGTCGTGCAAAACCGGTTTATGGGTACCGGTCTGGTCCATTGGGAAAACCAGCTACAGGCGCTCAAAAACGACGGGTATGACGGGTATATTTCCCTCGAGACCCATGTTCGCGCCGAGGAGTTCCCTCCGGAGCTCGAGGACACCTATGGCCACTACCTTGCGGCAGGCGGTAAAGAAGGGGCGAGCAAGGTCTGTCTCGCGTGGCTCAGCGACGCCATGGCGGCGCTTACTTAAGCGCACTGGCAATTCGGACCCGCCGGGATTATACTTTGGATAGACAGTTTCGAGGAGGAGGATCCTGTGCGGATTCGCGTGATTTCTATGCCGCTGATTGCGGCCCTGATCGTTGCCGGCGTCGTCCTGACTGGATGCGACGGGGAAGGCTTATTCGTTGCTCAGGAACGCCGATCGTTTCCGGATTCCGGAGATCAGCCGCCCGTGCCAGGTATTCCTACTCCGCCCGATAACGGCAACGGTGATCCTTCCGCCCCCACACCGGCTGTATTTGGCGGCGTATGGATGGCCGCATTTGGCAATGATTTTCCCACGGATTCAGGTCAACGACAATATGCAGCCCGCCTGAACTTGCAGCAGACGGGTTCCTCGATCACAGGTTCCGGGCGAATCTGGCGGGTGGTTCGCACGGGCGACGTCGCGGCGGGTGAGTCCAACCTTACGGTATCGGGTTCTGTCGATGCGAGTGGCCGCGATGCTGTGATCACGACGGAATCGCCGCGCACAGGTCGCATGCGATGGCGCATGCGCGCCGGGTCGGACGTTCTGATTGGCATCTATGAGGGTCTGGGTTCGGACAATCAAATGGAACGTTCGGGACACGCCATCTGGCGTCGGGAAAACAACGGCGAAGGCTCCGGTTCATGGGTAGCCGGATTCAGCGACGATTTTGCAGACTCAGCCAGCGGCTATTTGGCCCGTACCCGCACGGCCACCATCGTAGTCAACCGCAGCGGAAATTCGCTGAGCGGTATCGGATCCTTCGATGAGCAGCGGCCAGGTCGCCTGGAGGATCGCTCCCTCGATTTCCAGATCACCCGGGGCTTGCTTGACGCTCCGCGCATTGGGTTTACCTTCGGTTCGGGCGATCTGCGTTCGGATTACGACTGGTATGGATACGCCGGACGCAATCGCATCTATACCGCCTATGGACAATATGATTCGAACAGCAGCCGCTTGGCCCGGTTCGGCCATACCGAGTGGCTCCGTTCGGAATCCAGCGAACCCTCGGCTGTTAGCGGAAGATGGGTTACAGCATTTAGCGACACCATCACGGAGGACGGGCTTCCGGGAGCCGATTATCTGGCCGTCGTGAATCTTTCGGCCCAACGGAATGGACCAATAACGGGTTCCAATGGGCAGGTTCTGGACGAGGCCGTATCCGACCCGACCTATCAATCTCATTCGGTATCTCGGGGCAATATCCTGGGCACCCGGGTGGTGTTCGACATGACGGGCAACAGAAATCGGTTCGCATGGGTGCTGCGATTAACGAACGATACCATGGTCGGCTCCTATCAGCGTCTACGCGACGGGTCCTACGCGGGCAGCGGTACCGTCGAATGGCGGCGGCTTTCAAATACGCCGGATCTGATCGGCAGCACCTGGGCCGCAGCCTATGTGGACACCTTCGGAGCCTTTTCCCCACCGGCCACCCAGCTGGCCCTGGTAACGATAACGAATCAATCTTCGACTTCCCTGTCCGGGAACGGGGCGCTTCGCTATGCCGGCGATACCCGACGACGGCTGTTGTCCGTAAACGGCTCGATTCGGCCCAACGGCGAAATAACATGGACTTGGACCGGCCCCGACGGCTTCGGGAGACGGGTATGGAATCTGCGCCAGGCGGGCGACTATCTGTATGGGACCTATACCAACTTTACGGCAAACGGGGAACTCGAAGCCCAGGGACACGCGGTTTTCATACGGACCGTTCGGACAACCACCTTCACCCGCTAATCGATGATTTTGACCGGTCGGAATCATCATCCATGTCGTGCTCAGACCGATTTTCTTGCATTGAAAATCCTGATCATGCAGTATTGGCCCAAGCCAATGAAGACAGACCCATGCCAATGGAAATAAGCAGAAAGGACCCCCTAACATGCTGTTATTGAGCGAATTGTTCGATGCGTCGGTGATTCGCTTGGGCATGAGGGCCCAAAACAAAAAACAGGCCATTGAAGAGTTGATGGACCTCGTCATTGAATCGGGAGCGGTTGAGCCCGACCTGCGCGATCACATGCTGGAAGTTGTTTTTCAACGGGAGCAGTCGATGAGTACCGGCATGGAGCATGGCATTGCGTTGCCCCACGGATCAAGCGATCGCGTTGATAAAGTGGTGGCAGCCATCGGCATCGCCCCCCATGGCATCCCGTTCGACAGTATGGATGGGAACCCTGCCCAGATCATCATTCTCCTCGTGTTTCCCCGGGATCAGTTCGGCGTGCATGTGCGGCATCTGGCGGTCATCGCTCAACTACTTAGCAATGCTTCCTTTCGAGAAGCCCTCATCCATGCACACGACTCCGAGGAAGTGATGAACATGCTCCGCTCAGAAGGGCCTACCCAGGGAGTACCGACAAATCCATCCAAGGGTAGTGAGGCATGAACACTATCTACCCCCGGATTGTGAGCCTGGTGGGACTGTTGATACTGCTAGCCTTGGCTTGGGTCCTATCCGAAGACCGAAAGCATGTACCCTGGCGCGTGATCGTATGGGGCGTCGGTCTCCAGTTCGTTTTCGGATTGCTACTATTGCCCACCTTCGTCCAGCGCATGGTCCTGGCGCCGGTATTGCGCGGTGGTGTCTGGTTGATGACATTGGGTCGCGTACAAGTCGAAGCGCAGCCTGACGAACTCTTTTTCCGAGGCATGCAATGGATCGTGGACCTACTAACAGAATCGACTGCGGCCGGAGCCGAGTTTGTCTTCGGTTCGCTGGTAATCGACCAGGCGATCGGCGCTCAAGTTGCGTTCCAGGTGCTACCGGTGATCATTTTCGTATCGGCCCTGGCAGCCATTCTGTTTCACCTGGGCATTATCCAGCTATTGGTACGTTTTATGGCTTGGCTTATGCGAAAAAGTATGGGAACCTCGGGCGCGGAGACCTTTGGTTCGGCCCTGTTGATCGTATTGGGCATTGAATCGGTGACTGCCATTCGCGAGTATCTCCGCACCATGACCCGTTCCGAGTTGTGTACCGTGCTCACCACGTTCATGGCGACCATCGCCGGCAGCGTTATGGTGGTCTACGCCCAGTTCGGAGTCGAGCCCGGCCATCTGCTGACTGCATCATTGATGAGCGCCCCCGCGGCCATCGTCGTCTCGAAACTCATGGTCCCAGAACGGGAAACGCCGCAGACAACCGACCGCGAAGCCATTAGCATTCCGGTAGACACGCACAATGTAGTCGATGCAGCGGCAGTGGGCGCATCAGACGGGTTAAAGCTGGCGCTGAACGTTGGAGCCATGCTCATCGCCTTTATCGGCATTGTTTACCTTATCAACGCGGGCTTGGCGTTGGTCTCACAGCCCCTACTTGACGGAATCTATGCGCCATGGGCCGAGGCCCGCGGCTGGACCATACCAGAGGCGATAACCCTCAAAGGCCTGGTTGGCGTTGTGTTTATCCCATTTGCCTTCATCCTGGGCACGCCCTTGGGAGATGCCGTAGCGGTTGGTCAATTACTCGGAACCAAGACCGTATTGAACGAATTCCTTGCGTTCATCGACCTTCAGCAACTCGGGGATACATTGAGTCCGCGGGGATTTACCATCGCCACCTATGCCCTGTGCGGATTCGCCAATCCGGGTAGTCTAGGGATCGCTATCGCCGGCGTCTCGGGATTATTGCCCGACCGCCGGCCGTTAATCGTTGCATTGGCCGTAAAATCGTTTATCGGCGGTACCTTGGCATGTTTCAGCACCGCCTGTGTGGCAGGAATTCTTATCTATGCTTAGACCATCTCCTATACCACGAGCGCTGACCATCGCGGGAAGTGATTCCGGCGGCGGCGCCGGCATTCAGGCCGACCTTAAGACGTTTACAGCCCTGCGCGTATTCGGCATGTCCGCGATTACCGCCTTAACGGCGCAGAACACAACAGGCGTGACGGGTGTTCACGATGTACCGCCTCCATTTGTAACGCAGCAGATCGATGCCGTAGCCCAGGATATCGGCGTAGATGCGGCCAAGACGGGGATGCTGTCCCACGGCGGGATTATCGAGGCGGTGGCCGAGAGCATCCAACGCAACCGCATCCCCAATCTGGTGGTTGATCCGGTCATGGTCGCAAAAAGCGGAGATACGTTACTCCAGCGGGAAGCCTGCGAGGCTCTCATTCGGCATATCATGCCGTTGGCGCAGGTGGTTACGCCGAATGCCCCCGAAGCCGCGATTCTGGCGGCGCAACCCATTCTAACCGTGGAGGACGTGCGCGAGGCGGCCCGCCGAATACATGCCCAAGGGCCGGCTTTTGTCCTGATGAAAGGCGGGCACATGGATACGCCCGATGCGGTGGACTTTTTATTCGACGGCGCTCATTTCACCGAGTTCCGTGGTCCACGCATTGATACGGTAAATACGCATGGAACCGGATGCACGTACTCAGCGGCCATTGCGGCCTATCTAGCCCGGGGCATGGGCGTAGCAGAGGCCGTCGAGGCGGCAAAAACCTATGTCACCGAGGCAATCCGACACAGTTTTGCATTGGGTTCGGGGCATGGTCCGCTAAACCACTTCTTCGCGGAAACCCCTAACGAGCAACCCACCTAACCTTCGTCGGGGACCGACTGGCGTTCAGGCAATTCGGTGGCCCGACGGGCGATTTCGTCGATGAGTCCGCTGAAGATCAGTTTATGAAAGGGATATAGGGCGTACCAATAAAGCACGCCGACCAGTCCTTTGGGTGCGAAAAACGCCATCTGAGTGAGCAGGGCGCGACCATCCTCGAGAGGCCGAACCTGAAACTGGAGCCATGCCGTACCCGGCAATTTCATTTCGGCGCGTAACCGGATCAGATGATCCGGTTCGACCGCCTCGACCCGCCAGAAATCCAGGGCGTCGCCCACACGAAGATGATCCGGGTCGCGCCGCCCTCGACGCATGCCTACACCGCCGATTACCCGGTCCATTAGCCCGCGACACTTCCATGCCCAGTTCATGCAGAACCACCCGCGCGCCCCGCCGATCCCGGAAAACACGGCATAAACGGTTTCGGGCGAGGCATCCACGGTACGTTGCCGTTGCTCAATGATCATCCCCTCGTGGCTGGAAAGCATAACCGGGGCCGTGTCCCCATGGACGGTCCTCACCGCATCGGACCAAGTTGTCTCCACCATGCTCGCGTCCAGTTTGACCAAGGCACGCTGTACGGCGGTGCGGTATCCTACCGGTTCAATGTCGGGGAACAACTCCCGAGCGCTGAAGTCCTTCACCACGTTCTCGTTGCGCAATCCCTCAATAAGCGGACGCGCGATGGAGGCTGGGATAGGCGTTACCAGGTTGACCCAATAGGACGAAATGCGCGGCGTGAGCACCGGTACGGGAAGCATCCAGCGCCGCAACCCACGCACTTCGGCATAGATCAGGAGCATATGCTTATAGGTGATGACATCCGCCCCGCCGATTTCAATGATACATCCACGGCTTTCGGGAACACGTAAAGCTGCCAGGAGATATTCGAGCACTTCACGAACACCGATAGGCTGGGCATGACTATATACCCATTGGGGGCAGACCATGATCGGAATGCGTTCCGCCAAATACCGAATCATTTCAAACGAAATGCTCCCCGACCCCACGATTACGCCGGCTCGGAATTCGGTAACGGGCACGCCCGATTCACGCAGGGTGTCGCCGGTTGCTTGTCGCGAGCGAAGATGCTCGGAAAGCTCAGCATTACCGGATTCAAGCCCGCCCAGATAGATGATCTGCTTCACACCTGCTGAACGGGCTGCCTCGCCAAAGTTTCGGGCGGCGGCGATATCCCGCTCAAAAAAGTCCTTCCCGCTGGTCATGCTGTGGACCAGATAATAGGCGGTGTCAATGCCCTTCATGGCGGCCGATAGCGTATCGGGTTGTAGGACGTCGCCCACCGCCACGTCCACGGCGTGTTGCCATGTGCGGCCCTGTAACCGTTCCGGAGCCCGAACCAGACATCGAACGAAATACCCCCGTTCGAGCAGGCGAGGTACCAGGCGGCCTCCAATGTAGCCGGTGGCGCCTGTTACCAATACGTTGAAAACAGGGGGCTTGTCTGCGCTATGTTTGGTGTTCTTCATGCTGTTACAACACCCATGTGCATCAAATCCATCCTCCTCCGGGTCCGCCATGCCAGCGCGTCCAAGCACTTGAAGTGCGACTCCCTACCAGGTAGGCTACCCGTTCAGGTCGAAGTGGAGCAAGAACACCATGATTGTACAGGGAATACCACTCGGGGCCAAGGTGCCCGTTGACATCGGAATCAGGGAAGGCATGGTGCGGTCCGTATCCAAGGCGGCCAGCACACAGGCTGATCGAGGGTCACCGGAGGCCATTATTGCTCCGACGCTCTTCGACATTCAGGTGAACGGAGCTTTCGGCATTGACCTGCTCGATCCAGAACTCACCGCCGCGGACGTCGAACGACTCAATCAGTGGCTCGCCCAATGGGGGGTCGCCCGTTGGATACCTACGTTAATAACCGCGCCTTTCGAGACCTTGGCCAGAGGATGCCGCTTTTTCACAACCCTTCGACAGGATCGGAGCTTGGCCCGGGCCCTTCCGGGCATCCATCTCGAGGGACCCTATATTTCGCCCGAGGACGGTCCTCGCGGCGCTCACGGACGCGCCCATGTTCGCCCGCCCGATATTGACGAATTCGACCGGCTCAACGAAGCCGCCGACGGAGCGATCCGCTACGTCACCCTTGCCCCCGAAGTGGAGGGAGCCGAGTCGTTCATCCGCCACGTGCACCAACAGGGAGTTGTCGTGGCCCTGGGCCATCATCAGGGGTCGGCCGACGATATTGCTCGGGCGGTGGATGCCGGCGCGCGGCTTAGCACCCATTTGGGCAACGGCATGGCCTCGCAGATGAACCGACACCAGAATCCGTTATGGCCACAATTGGCCGAGGACCGGTTGTCCGCGTCGCTCATCGCCGACGGGGTCCATCTTCCGCCAGCCGTGCTGAAGACGTTCGTCCGGGCGAAAGGCCCCAATCGAATCATCCTAACATCGGACATTACGCCGCCTGCGGGTCTGCCGCCCGGCCCCTACAAACTGGGCGATGTGGACGTCGAAGTAACCCCTTCGGGGCGAATTTGCCTTCCTGGGACGGATCTGCTAGCCGGCAGCGGCCTTATGCTCTTGCAGGGGGTGGTTAATGCGGCTCACTATACGGACTTGTCCCTCGAGCAGGCCTTCGCCGCCGCGCGGGATACCCCTGCCCGTTTATTCGGCGTCGACATTCCTTTGAGCCAAATTACGGTAGGCGCCAAAGCCGATTTTATCGTATTCCATCGCAACGCCGATACAGCCGGAGGTCCACCCAAAGCCATTGTTGACGCGGTTTGGATCGACGGGACCCCAATCGACCCTCCAAGCCAATCATGATAGCGAAATAAGGCGTTGTATCTTGAAGGATTCGAACCGGTTCCGTATACTGCGCCTTTACGACTGACGCATGCCGAGTCCACGGCAATTCCACAATTTTCCGGCAAAAAGGTAACGCATATTGGAGTCTCGCAAGGATCCGGTCTTTACAGGTACGCTGCCCCCGGTGCGCGGTATCGTCCCGGTGCATAACCGAAAAGGTCGTTCGTTTGCCCATCGGGACATTCACCGCTGGATACGGCTGCTGTGCGGCGTGCATAAGGTCCAGAAAATCGATTTGCTCGTCCATGATGACCTCCCCCCCGATTTCGGACGTTTGATAGCGTTGGGGCAACGGGGACCGCAAGCGCCGTTCAAGGACGGCCTGCCCATAATTGGCGTACCCCTCTCGCTACGAACCAATATGGAGCATCCCCCGGACAATTTTGGCGAACTGGTTGAACTGGGCCTTTTCGATGTGTTTCTCACGGTCACAGGAGTACCTGTTGAGGCCATTGGGCAGTGGGGAGATTCATGCTCGGCCCACGGGCGAGCGTTGCGCTTGCAGCTTCAGCCGCCTTTTCCCGCCGATGTGGATGGCCCCGCCGTTGCCGATGCCATCGCCCAACACCATGTGGCTGTGCTGAACCTATCGCTGGACGATCCCTTTGTAGCATCCACGCACGGTAATGCTCCAGCGGACCTCGATAGGTCCATTGGAGCAATCAACGCGCTTGCCACGGCTTGTCGTGAACGCGGAATCGAAACCAATATCATCGGCGTGCCCCATTGCCTCCTGGATGCGCCCAATCGCGAATTGGCCGGTGGGATGAACCGGTTTTTTCTGGATCACCAGCAATATCACCGTAGCGCCTATGCCCTGGCAGCCCATCTTTACCGGCGCAGTCCTCGCATTGTCCGGCTGTGTCTCGCGGCTATGCTAGCCCATCACGCCGAGCTCAAAGCGCCGGGAGACGCCTTCATATTGCGCTGGCTGGTCATGGGCAATCACGCCAAGATACATGCCGCGTTAAACGTAATCAGTAGGTTTGCTCGCGAGTATCGATTGCTGCCCCGGACCAAACAAGCCGTGGAGGCACCCGAGGAAAACTACCTCGATCGTTTGGAAAAGGAGCTCGAACGCTCGTATAGGGTCAAATCGCCCCGTGCATGTGAGGCTTGCGCGTATCGTTTGGTGTGCGACAAGGATACGTCGGCGGTACGTAGCATGGTTACGGCTTTTCAACCTCGGCCTATCGAAGGTGACCCGATTCCCTCTCCGCGTGTCCTATTGCAGGGACAACACAAGCATTTTGACGCCGTTGACACCGAACGTCTTCACGAAGATGAGGACCTGCTGGAACTGGCCCGCGAAGCCAATCGGGTGATGGCCGATTCACCGCCCGACCTGGAGTTCGAGTTTGACGATATCCATCCCGTCAATGCCTACCATCACCGGATGCCGGGGGCGTACCGCTATTTGTCCCTAACCGATCGCGAGCTGATCAGCACCTATCTGTATTGGGAAGAACCGCCGTTCACCGTCGCGGTAACATTTGGCGGCGGCCTCGCGGATTACATCGGCTTCACTGTGAACGAGACGATTCGCATTGTGTGTCCCATGGAGGCCTGCTCCCATCACGTGGCCCTGCATTGCGACGAGGACGGACGCTATGTTTTGTTACGCGATGGCCAACCGGTACATCCGGCTGCTCTGGAAGGGCTTTATCATCTGCCTCGACGGTTGCCCTCGGTGGCCCATGTCCGATTGTGCATGCGCAACGTAGATGGTCGTATCTGCACCCATAATCCCGTGGCCTGGCGGGGAAAGCGGACCCATACCATCAGCGCGGAGCGTGTCCGATTCTCTGTGGTGGTCGTGTGTACACGCTATGCCCGGAGGCTTCAGGCTGCTCTGCAGAGTATCGCCCATCAGGAAGGAGTCGACCCCGAGGCCATTGAGATCATCGTGGGGTATGTCCCGGCTATCGACGCGACCGATGATCTAATCACTTCGATCCAGCTGGCCCATCCACGGGTCCGTATCTTGCGCTCCCCTTTCGCCGAGCACCAGACCACCGCAAAGGGAGCCATTATCAACCAGTCCGTCGCCCTGGCATCGGGGGAATGGGTGGCCATCCTCGATGCCGATATTATCCTGGCGCCGCGATTCCTCACCACTCTTGAAACGGTCGATGATTCGTGTATGTTCGCAGCTCCCAAAGGACGAAAAATGATGCCGAAAGACCTTACTGCCCAGATCCTCCTCGGCGAGACCCGTCCGTGGGAATGCTGGGACGCCCTCATCGCAGGTCCGGGAGACTCGCGTTGGGGGAAAAAACGGGAAGGAGGCGAGGTGCCGGTGGGGTTCTGCCAGTTGGTCCGCCGGAAATGCTTTGAAACGGTGCGGTACAACGAATACGGCCATTTCGAAGGAGCGGATTACGAGTTTGGACTGGATATGATCGAGCAGTATGGCCCGTGCCAGTGGTTGGATGTGCCGGTACTCCACCTCGACCATGGGGGCAGCCAATGGTATGGCGCCCGCAGTCACCTGTAGCGGAGGACTGCAGCCCATGCGTATTGCTTTTGTTGACCTCGTTTTTGCCTGGCCCCCGCCGGGAGGCGCTCAAGCCGACCTGTACTATACCATTCAGGGACTGGCCCGGCTCGGCCACGACGTGCGCCTATTTGCGCCCCATTACGATTTCATGTGGCGATATGGGGACTTTGACGCCGAGGGGCTTCCATTTCCCGCGACGGCAATTCCTTGCGCATTACGCGACTTTCGCCCCAAACCATTGTCGGCCCGTTTTCGACAAGCAGTGGACAACTGGAATCCGGACGTGGTCTTTTTTGGATTCGGCCGCTATCTAAAGCCGTACCTCATCCACGCGTTGGCTCACTACCCCATTATTTCGCGATACTACATGTACGAACACCTGTGCATTCGGGACTTCTGCCTCTTTAAAAACGGAGAAACCTGCCCGAACGACTTTCTCCATACGCCCGATGCCTGCAGGAAATGCGCCTTAAGCTGTTGGACGCCGGATATACGAACGGGAAAATACACGCTTTACGGGCGTGAGCTCATGGCTTCCCGGGTGCTTTGGCCATCGTATCGGAATGTGTTTACAGGAGCGCTCAAAAAGGTCCGCATGGCCATCGTGAACAACGCAATGGCGCAGGAGCGACTGGATGGCATTTGCCCAGCGTGCGTCATTCCGGGAGGCGTGGATCCGGCCGTCTTGGAACCTCCGCCTCGATGGGAACGGCCCAAAGGAGACAAACACATCATCCTGGCTGCGGGTCGCATGGATGATGTACGCAAAGGGCTCGAGGTGGTACTCGAAGCTGCGCTTGGGTTGTATGGTGTTCGACAGGACTTCGAGGTCTGGATCACCCAACCGACCGCGCCGTACGATCAACCGTGGCTGAAAGCGGTTGGGTGGCATGACCACGAAGGCATGCAGGCCCTTTATCGGGAAGCGGATATCTGCGTCGTGCCGTCTATATGGGCGGAACCCTATGGCTTGGTCGCGCTCGAGGCCATGGCGGCGGGGGTTGCCGTATGCGTTAGTCGCATTGGCGGACTCGAGGAAATCGTCGAAGACGAGCATTCCGGGTTGCACTTCGAAGCCGGCGACGCCACTCAATTGGCGTTGCAACTAAATCGCCTGATGGACAGCCCCGGGTTGTGTCAAACCCTGGGCGAAGGCGGACGCGCACGGGCCCAAAGCCGCACATGGGATGCCATCATCGATGCGTATTATCCGTCCTTGCTCGACAAGGTAATGCAGCCATGACAACCGAACGCATTTGCGCGTATTACAGCGCCGACGCCGACTATTCAGCCCGACTGACTCACCTACGCCGTCGCCATCCCGAAGCCCACATCACCGCCATGATTCCGCCCCACTATGCGATATCGAAACAAGAGCGGGAAGGGGTGGACGAGGTGATCCAGACGGAGCGGGATGCCTACACGCCCCGGGATCCGCGTGCCTGCATGGAACTGATACGCCGTATCTGGTCAGGTCGATATACGCGCTTTGTGGTCATGCACGACAGCGCCCAACTTACGTTGTTGGCCGCACTGAGCGGAGCTCGTAGGCCCGAATGCTGGGATGGCGAGGGACAGATTCACGAGTTGCCCCGGTTCCCTGTTGATACGCTCCTGCGACTCGTGGTCCGCCCCCTATTGGGGCATATCCGGCTCATCGGGACGGCGGCCGTAGTTTATGTAGGACGAGCCGGCGTCCGAGGCGAAGTAGACCGCTACAAAGCTTCTGAACCGGCCCGAAAACGGGATCTTCGAAGCGTTCTGCGCCGACGCCGCATGGGGATCCGGGATTAGTCCAAGCCGTGTGTTGGATCTTTGGGGCTAACTGTTCCTACAATGGTCACGAATGGACTCAGAAAATGTAAAGGAGTAATTCACAATGCGTCTAATGACTTTTCAACATATATTTGGAGCGGCCGCCTTTCTGGCATTGACAGGATGCGTAACCATGTTTCCCGAACGAACAACGCTGCGCGATCTCGAACCACCGGCGGAATCGGGCGAACTCGAAGTGGTCGAAACCCGAGAGATCGATGGAGGCACGGTCTATATTTGCCAGTTTCGTTCTCAGGAATGGCAGGGCATCGTTTGGACCCATTGGTTGACCATTTTCCGACCGGATGACCTGCGACACACGGACACTGCATTGCTTTACATTGGAACCGGCTCACTCGACGACACCGGACCATCGCGGGTAGCGTTGTCCCTGGCGGATCACGCCATAGCCACGGGTTCGATAGTGGCTGCCATCGATCAGGTTCCCAACCAACCGCTTTTCGATGACCTGTACGAAGATGATCTGATCGCATTTACCTTCCAGCGTTATCTCGCAGGCGAAGGCGATGACTGGCCCCTTCTATGGCCCATGGTGACAAGCGCTGTTCGTGCGATGGACGCCGTGCAAGACTTTGCCGCAGAAGCGCACGGCATACGACCCGAACAATTTGTGCTGACGGGCGCATCGAAACGAGGTTGGACAACCTGGTTAACGGCGGTAGAGGATCCCCGAGTAACGGCTATTGCGCCGATGATCTTCGATATGTTAAATGTGGTTCCGCAACTCGAACAGCAGATCGAGTATTACGGCAAGTACAGCGAAATGATCGCGCCTTATACCGAGCGGGGCATTCAAGAAGAGCTGGAGACTCCTGAAGGACAGGAGCTGGCGGCTATGGTCGATCCCTTCACGTACCGCGAGCATTTGACCATGCCCAAGCTGATATTACTGGGAACCAATGACCCTTATTGGACGGTCGATGCGGCGAACCTGTACTTCTACGATTTGCCCGGCGAAAACCACCTCTACTACGCGCCGAACTACGGACACAATATCGACGATGGGGGCATGCAGGCTCTACTTGGGTTCTATCAGTCCATCCTAACGGGCGCACCCATGCCCACCCTGGAATGGGGATGGGACGAAGGAGGCCATATGGTTGTTCAATGGGATCCGCCAGAGGGCGAGGCCCGTCTCTGGAAGGCCGCCTCCATGACCCGCGATTTTCGTGATGCCGAATGGGTGAGCCAACCCATCGAGGCCAATGGCAGATG
>PWNM01000097.1 GCA_003557825.1 Candidatus Hydrogenedentota bacterium
CCGAAGATGCCATCGATTGGGAAGAGGTGCTCGAAAGCGGACGCGCACCACAACCCGGCGAAGCCGAAGTTCTGGCGGGACCTTTAGCCCGGCTCGACCAGTTTTTCATAAACGATGAGAGCTTCGAGGTTGTGGGCCGCATGCCGCGGAGCGTCTCGGGGTTCGGTTTCGCCTATGCCCTCCCGAAGCACGAGGAGTTTGACGCCTATTTCGATTCCGAACGAGGCGGTCAGATGGGCTGGTTTGCCCCCGAGGGTATGCCGCAGCTTATCGATCATGTTGGGCACGACGAGATTCAAGACCTCGAATTTGTCGGCGGTTCCGCCTTGATTCCCTTTGGGCTGGCCCTGCTCAACCTTGTTGGCGTATTTATCGCCGCGGCGGGCGGCGTACTGGTCTGGACCTACCTGTTTCGGTATCTGAGCGAACGGCTGCGGCCGGCATGGCTTGCCGAACCCTTCCAGCTCATTGATCGCCATCCGGCCATTTTTTGGGGACTCCATGGTGCCCTGTATGGAGCGTTGTTCCTTTCCATGCTCGCGGCCCTATTCACGCCCGTGTGGAGCCTGCGGCTGTCGGATTACACGCAACAGCAGTTTGCCGAAGGGGGCTTGCAGTTTGTGGGCGACGCCTACCTCTCGGGTCGAATCCTGTATGCCGCCGCAGCGACGTGGGTGTGGAACTATTTGGTGGCCACCGTTCAGTATAGTTTCCTTCCTTCGCTGGTGATTCCCTGGGCCGGGGTGGTCAAAAACCTGTTGAGCTTTACCCTCGTGGGCTATGTCATGATGCCCATGTGGACCGGCATGGCGGGCATGATGTCCTTTCATGTGGGAACGTTGGTCCTCGAACTCGAACCGTACGTGCTGGCCAGTTTTTACATTGCCCTCTATCCCATCTACATGTGGCGGGGAATAACGGCGGGATTGCGCGAGAATGACTGGCGCGATGTGTTCCGAGCCTTCCGGATTATGGGGATCGGAGCGTTTTTTGTGGGTATTATGTTGGCTGTCGCCGCGTTGTATGAGGCCGTTACGCTTATTTTGCTCTCCCCCTGAGACGGGTCCCTTCTCGATCTGAACGAGCCTTTGAGGGGTGCTAAAGCGCACGAGAAGCCCGGCTGAAGCCGACTCGAACAGGCAGATTACACCGGTTTCACCCCGGATAAATCCGGGTGCTAATACGGTGTGGGCTAAAGCCGACTATCTGGTCTTGGGGCTTACTGCGATACTTGGCTTAGCGGGGTTCTCGTCGGCTGGATGGCCAAGCGAAGCAACAGGTTGTTACTAGCCGACATCGGTTCTTCCAGAGCAAAGGCCTCCGATGGACAGCAGATACCTTTGTGTCGCAGTCCGTCTGAAGCCGGCTCGCACAGGCAGATGACACCGGTTTCACCCCGGATAAATCCGGGTGCTAATATGGCGTCGGCTAAAGCCGACTATCTGGTCTTGGGCCTGATGGCGATGCTTGGCTTGGCGGGGTTTTCGCCGGCTGGATGGCCAAGCGAAGCAACAGGTTGTTGATCCAACCGCTACGATCTTGGTATCAGTTCAAGGGGCGATAGACAGTAGGACTTTGTCTATGTTGGCGGGTTCGTTGCATCTTTGGACCCTGTTACGACTGTGCCCATCTCGGCCAACGGTTGATTCAAATGTTGCGAACAAAATGACCTTTTGTTCCCAATAACCGGTTAGACGATA
Organism: Candidatus Hydrogenedentota bacterium; assembly: GCA_003557825.1. Taxonomy (GTDB): domain Bacteria; phylum Hydrogenedentota; class Hydrogenedentia; order Hydrogenedentales; family SLHB01; genus PWNM01. The sequence continues at coordinate 1,701 of PWNM01000097.1, forward strand.
GCTGACGAACCGTTCAAATATTAGGCTGTCAGTCGGCTTTAGCCGACTCCCCCTTAGCACCTGGCTTTAGCCAGGGTGGATGGGGGAGGCCTAACGATTATTGTTACCAATGACCGGTTCACCGATAGCTGACGAACCGTTCAATTATTGGGCAGTCAGTCGGCTTTAGCCGACTCCCCCTTAGCACCTGGCTTTAGCCAGGGTGGATGGGGGAATCTCTAGCGAACTAGCCGGCTTTAGCCGGACTTCTCGGTATGCTTTAGCGGCATGCCGACAGGGCTAGATCGCCTAATTGAGACCCACAGTGATGTTATTACCGGATGAGACGTTATGATTCGAGTTACATGCACGAAATGCACGCTTACGATCCTGGTACCCCGGTCGGTCCAGGGCAATAAGGGCGTGTGTTTTGGGTGCGGCGCGCCCCTGAAAATACCGGAGGCCGAAAATCCAGTTCAGAATCTGGAGATCGCTTTTACCAAGGGAGCCCGCATCGAGGACCGCTACGAAATCCTAGGACTAACAGGAAAAGGCGGCATGGGCGCCGTATACAGCGCACACGACCACCTCCTCGGCGAGCCGGTGGCCCTCAAATTCATGAATCCCAAGTTGCTTCGAACTCAAAAGGGGCAACACATGTTCATCCGCGAGGCGCAGGTCGCCCGGAGACTGCGCCACGACAACATCGTCGCCGTTCACGATGTAAGCCGAACTCCCGAGGGGATCCTCTATCTGACAATGGAGTATTTACAGGGACAGTCGCTCCGGTCCTTTCTGCGGGCTCGTCGGCCGAGCTTGCGGTTGGTCGAGGTCCGTCGGGTGGTTCGGCTGCTGGACCAAATTCTGGCCGCCCTCGAGTTCGCCCATGGCCACATTGTACACCGGGATCTTAAGCCCGAGAACGTCATGCTGTTGGCGGGCGAACGACTCAAAGTGCTCGACTTCGGCCTGGCCAAGGCCCTCGATTCGGAAATTGCGGCCGATGATAGAGCAGGAACGGCAAAACCCGTTCTAGGTACGGAGGCCTATGCCTCGCCCGAGCAAAAACGGCTGCACGAGGTGGATCTGCGGGCCGATTTATACACCGTCGGGTTGCTGTTTTATGAATTGCTGACGCTCCGGACGCCGCGCGATCCGTACGTACCGGTACAGAAGGTCCGGCACGATGTGTCGCCATCCTTGGAGGCCGTACTCGAGCGGGCCTTGCGCGAAGATCGCGAACACCGTTGGCCCAGCGCCGCCGAGTTTCGCGCGGCCCTCCTGGACGCCTTCGAGCAATCCTATGAGCAGACCGTGCAGCCGACGACGGTGGTCTCGGCCGGACGAACCGTCTCGACAGACGGCATGGTGTTTCTTGAGGGAGGCGTGTTTATGATGGGAGCGACAAAACGCACCCTGGAGGAGCCCGAACACGAGGTTGCCGTCGAGCCCTTCTATATCGATCGCTATCCCGTCACGGTCTCTCAGTACCAGGCCTTTCTCGATGCCACCGGTCGTGAGGCGCCCCGATTTTGGGGGGAGTCCATGTACCGGGGGCCCGATCAACCCGTGGTGGGGGTGACATGGAGCGACGCCATGGCCTATGCCGAATGGTGCGGAAAACAATTACCCACCGAGTCCCAATGGGAGTTCGCGGCTCGGGGCAGTGAGAATCGGCTTTACCCATGGGGCATGTTGCCTCCCGATTCGACGCGGTGTAATTTCAACAATTATCTGAGCATGCCCTCGATTGTGGGTATGCACGAAGACGGCGCGACGCCCGAAGGCCTACAGGATATGGCCGGCAACGTGTACGAGTGGACCCGGGATTGGTTGCACCCGTATGCCGACTGTGTGGCAGGTCCACCCCCCGATGCGCCACCCGATCCCCCTTTGCGCGCAGTGCGGGGCGGGTGCTGGCGTTCTCCGGCCGACGATATGCGCTGCGCCCATCGCAGAGGTTTTTTTGTGGAAACCCAAGATGCCGGCCTCGG
>PWNM01000158.1 GCA_003557825.1 Candidatus Hydrogenedentota bacterium
AAAAACGGTACCTTCAAAAACGCCTGGTACTTGATCCCGGCCAACTCGAAAGGGGACAATACTGCTTAAGGGGAGGGCCGGTGATGAGCAAAGACACACCAAAACGACGTCGAATCCTTGTCGTAGATGACCACCCAATTGTCCGAAAAGGCCTGATCCAGCTTATCGATCATCAACCGGATATGACGGTGAGCGACGAGGCGGAGAATGCCTATCAGGCGCTCGGGATCATCTCGAATGCATGTCCGGATCTGGCCTTGGTCGACATCACGCTCAAAGGGGTCAACGGAATCAAGTTGATCGAGGACATCGCCCGGAAGTATCCGCAGTTGCCGGTGTTGGTGGTCTCGATGCATGATGAATCGCTCTACGCCGAACGGTCGTTTCGGGCCGGCGCGCAGGGCTACATCATGAAACAAGAAGACGATGTGACGCTCCTGGCGGCCATCCGGCAGGTGTTGGACGGCGGCGTCTGGGTGAGTGAACGAATGACCAAGAGCCTGGTGCTCACCTTTGCGAACAAAGGCGATGCCGAGCGGTCGCCCATCGATCTCCTGACCAATCGCGAACTCGAGGTGTTTGGGCTTATCGGTCAGGGACTCGAGACCCGGGAGATCGCCGATATCCTGTGCAGAAGCGTTAAGACCATCGAGACCCACCGGGGACGAATCAAGCGGAAACTGAATGTGCGCAACAATGCGCAATTGGTTCAGAAGGCCGTCGCCTGGACCTTGAGGGAGACCGCCTCCTGACCAATTAGGGGGGTTATCGGCGGCGCAACATGCTGCCGCGGCGGCGCGATCCGGCACGCTTTTTCTTGGCCGTTTCACTGCCCTCGCGATACAGGGAGAGCACCGATACGGCGCCGTCCCATTCCGCTCGGGGGAGTTGTTTTCCGAGGGCCTGTTCGATGTTCGACAGGGCCACGCTCTGGTCGGGCGACACAAAGGTAATCGCGTCGCCTTCCGCCGCCGCCCGCGCCGTACGGCCAATCCGATGAATGTAGTCCTCCGGATTCTCGGGGATGTCGAAATTCACCACATGGCTGATGTCGTCGATATCCAGTCCCCGAGCCGCCACGTCCGTCGCCACCAGCAGTTGATACTTGCCGCTACGGAACCCGTCCAGGGCTTGTTCGCGCTGTTTTTGGCTGCGATCGCCGTGGATCGATTGGGCTTTGACACCTTCACGGCGCAAGGATTTGGTGATGCGTTCGGCCCGGCTTTTCGTGCGGACGAAGATCAAGGCCGAATACATGTTCATCTCTTTCACCAATTGCACCAGCAGGGGCGTCTTGCCGTCGGCCGGCACGGTGTATACGATTTGACGGACCGAATCGACCGGTTTGGCGATGGAACCGACGCTGATCCGCCTGGGTTCGCGTTGAATCTCGTTTGCCATGCGCTCGATTTCCGACGGGAAGGTGGCCGAGAACATCAGGGTCTGCCGGTCCTCCGGCAACGTTTTCACGATGCGGCGAATATCGGGCATGAAGCCCATGTCGAGCATGCGGTCCGCTTCATCGAGCACGAGCACGCACAGTTTCTTGAACCGAACGTTGCCCCGTTCCATGTGGTCGAGCAAACGGCCGGGCGTGGCCACGACGATGTTCGCCCCTTTGCGGAGTTTTCGGGCCTGTTCATGAATGCCCACGCCGCCGTAGATGCACACGCTGGTCAGGCCGAGGGCCTTGGCCAAGGGCTCGATTACCCCATGCACCTGTGTCGCCAACTCACGGGTGGGTACCAACACGAGCATCATCTCGCGGGCCAGTTTTCCCTGGGTCAGCCGGGTCAACGCCGGCAGGGCAAAGCCCAAGGTTTTGCCGGTACCCGTTTGGGCCAGGGCCACAACATCGTCGCCTTCAAGGACGACGGGAATGGCGGCCGCCTGGATCGGGGTGGGCACGACGATCGATCCGTCCTTCAACACGCTTAAACATCGCGGGTCGAGGTCGAATTGATCGAAGGTGGTTACTTGTTCTTTCAGATTGTCTTTCACGTTAACTTGTCCTTTTGATGCAGCGATAGCACACGTCGGATACGGGGTGCGCCGCGACAAAAGGTGCGGCTGCGGACGGGGTATAAACCGTCGACCCGGCAGGAACAACTCCCGCCGACGACGTACTTGACCGAATGGTCACACGGGTAGTGTATTGCATCTCTGACATAGTCTACCCGAAATGCCGTGAAAATCGCAAATCGTGATTTTCGGTATCCCCTTTGGGTATGGTAAGGTCGTCTTGGATTTTGTAGGAGAAAACCGCTATGAACAACTTTATCATCGCTTTTCTGGCATCAAGTTCCCTGGTGGCCTGGGCCGAAGGGGCATCCAATCCCCGCCTTACCGACCTGACCGCCGAGTGGGAGGTCCATCCCGAGCCCATGTTGTCGGGTTTCCACAACCTCTATTGTCCCCATGTGCTGCACGAGCCCGAGGATCCCGAGTTCCCCTTCAAAATGTGGTTTTTCGGTTACGCCGCCGAAGAGCACAATCCCGATCATCCCCCCGGCGGCGACCAGATCTACTTTGCCCGGGGCCGTTCGCTTACCGATTGGGAGGTCTATGCAGGAAACGGCGAATGGGAACGGGAAATGGACCCTAGACGATATGCGCCGGTCATCAAAGGCGATCCCGCCCCTTATGACGGCATGGCCAACGGCGACCCGTCGGTGGTCCGTCGTAACGGCGTGTATTACATGGCCTTTTCGTCGGTGGGATTCGATCTCCGGCCCGACGAAGACGGCATCGAGCGCCTTTATTTGGTGAACTGCGTGCTCGGGGCCACCTCGCCGGACGGTATCCACTGGGAGAAAACCGACGCTCCCATCGCCATCTGGGAGCACGAATTCGACCGGCCCTGGGAAATCGTGGATGGCGAAATCCCGCCTGCGCCCGACGAGTACTACGGCGGCTATCACCGGCCGTCGCTCATGTTCGATGAGGGCCGCTGGAAACTTTGGTTTGACTACTTCCACCCCGGCACGTTTGTCTCGATGGGGTATGCCGAAAACCGCGGCGATTTTCGTGATTCCGACGATTGGACCATCGTACGTGCCGGCAAAGAACCGCTCATCAAGGATTGGCCCAACCCGTCGGTTGTCCGCCACAAAGATACCTATTATGCCTTTAGCGACGCCCCGGGATATCCGCTCGAATGGGGCGGGGACACCCGCCAGATTACCATGGCCGCCTCACCCGACGGCCTCGACTGGACCATTCAAGGCCACATTCGCCCCCATGGCCGGGCATCGAGCCACGTGCCCGTGGCCCGCGTGTTCCACATCGATGGCCGTGATTGGCTCTATTTATTCTACGCCTGGAAACCGGCACAACAGCCGGACGAACTCTGGGATTTCCGCTATAAGGAGCTGCGCTACATGCGGCGGCCTCTGGACGAACTCGAGGGGGAGTAGCATCAGGGAGATGGCCTCTATGGTGTGCGCGGCGAATACGGCCGATAGGTGATGGATGTGGTTCATCCGAGATGGTGAGTTATCCAGACGGCGACGATGCAATGAGAAAATGAACGGCTGCGACGAGCGTATGAAATGGAGTAGCTTATGACAAACTGGATGAATTGGTTTCCTTGGCGTTTTGCCGTGCGGCAGATCGCCCGACGACAGGGATTTCTGGACCCCATTACCCTATGGGCACGCTTGCGCAG
>PWNM01000393.1 GCA_003557825.1 Candidatus Hydrogenedentota bacterium
CCTTACTGATCCCAATATCGACATCATCCAAAGCCAGACGTGGGATCCCGGGCTCTATTTCGCGCGCAACAAACATGCCGGCGGCTATATGGGGCTGGCGTATTGGGCCTCTAATGCGCGTATTCGCGACAACGTGACCCTCTGGCTTGCTACGGACGCCCTCGCCGATTTCGCCGAAGAGGAACATCGAATCCGTTATAGGACGGCCTTTCGTGCGGCGACGTACAGCGCCCTTGCCTTGGGGTTCCAGGGCTTCGGCGTGGTATGGCCCGAGCGCATGATCCCCACCATTGAACGCTGGGAGGTCGAGGACTATTGGAAAGAGATCCGCAGCTATGGAACCATCTTTTCCGAGGAATATGCCTTCGCCCAGTCGGAGCTTACCCACTACCCCGACGTGGCCTTCGTCTATTCGGTCGCGGCGAACTACCTTTCCTATCCCAACACCGATCCCCGGCCCCAACCCTGGCCCCGGGGATACGATACCGTCGAGCGGTTGTTCCATCGGGGCGTCGGCCATCAGATTCTCGAAGGCGATTTTCTGGTTGACGCCGCCATGCTGGACGGGGTGGATACGCTTATCGTCGAACCCGAAGCCGGCGGCTTTCTGGCCTTGGAAGAAGCGGCCCAGACCATCGCTGCGTGGGTCGAGCAAGGCAGTAATCTGATCTGGATGGGACACTCCGGCGCGACAACTGCCGTCGACTGGCATCCGGATTCCTCGCCCATCGAGTACATCGCCGAGCGCATCCCCATCCAGCCCGACCTGAGCAGCGACGGGGTTGGCCGGTTTACCTTCGAGCCCTCCATTCAATCGTTCGAGGCGGGTCTGGGCCATGTGATCCTGGTCCGGGAACCCGAGCATGTTATGGATGCCCTGGAAGCCGCCGGTCGGGATTTAGGGGCCTATGAGCGGCGACGGATCACGACGACCCGCGCCACGGATGACGGGCAGGTGTATACAATCCGCTTCGGCATGGAAGAGGACCGCCCGCCCCAGGTCGAATTGGCCGTCCCCGTGGACGGGCAGCGGGTTTCTTTCCGTTCCGATGCGCTGATGCCCCTCGAAGGCAGCGCATCAGCGGAGGCCGTTACCTTCCTTGCGATCCCCTGGAACACCGACTGGGAGACCCGCGAGACCGACACGGTGCAGGCCAGCATTTCCCTGACTGTGCCCGAGGATCTGCCCTTCGATCGGGTGACCGTCAACGGAGAAACGGCCAGCCTCATGCGGCGTGGAGAGACCCTTGTGGTGGCCGCGCAGATGAACGAAACGGTCAATACAATAACAATCCATCGCACGGAGTAGGTAGGGTTATCCGCGGGTATTGCGGCGCAGTTCCCGGGCGCCGATGCCCAGGTGTTGCTTGAGCAACCGCGAAAGATGGTATTCGTCGGCATACCCCACGCGAGGCGCAATCGCCTTGAGGGGCATATCGCTAAGCAACACCAAATGGCGCGCCGTTTCAATCCGGATGCGCCGCACGTCCTCCATGGGCGTCATACCGGTTAGCGTTTTATACAGCCGGATGAAATGGTATTTGCTCATGCCGGCGGATTCCGCCAGATCCTCGATAGTAAAGGATTCGCTCAAGTGGGCATGGACATAGGCCCGCACATCCTCGACCAGCTCGTGTTCCGTATGGCTGGCCAATCGCACATACTCCGCAATCGCCGCCCGAAGAAAGGTTTGTCGATACTCGACGGCTCCGTCGAAATACCCAAACTGCTCAGCCAACAACCACGACAGCAGCTCATACATGCGGCCTTTGCTGTCTTGCGTATGGATGGGATAGTCCTTTTTGTAACCCTTCCACTGAAACGCAAGGTACATGGACTCGAAGGGCACATCGTCCTCAATCCACTCCTCGTGATCGACCCCGGACGGGAAAAAAAGCATCTCCCCCACGGTTGCGCTCACGACCTGATTCCGGATGGCCACCTTCTGCGTACCCCGTACGATAACGACAATCTCGTTGAATGGATGGAAATGCGCCGCAAGGGACCATTTCATCCGGGGCGTGATCCGCCCGGCATGCACAAAATCAACCGCATCAAATGTCGACACCGCAATTCCTCACAAAAAAAAGCAATTCTGGCCATTTCCTTTGCAGCTATAAGGCTCCATAATAAAGGCCATGGGGTTGCCGTTCAACCCCGGATCCGGCAGGACAAAAAGAAAAGCAATGCCGTAAGCACGTGAGGAACTGTTGTTCAGCCGGAGTATTGGTCGTGACTTGTTTGGGAGAAATACTACACAAGGAGGAAGACTGTGATGAAGTCAAGAACAAAGGGGTTTACCCTAATCGAACTGCTGGTGGTCATTGCCATCATCGCCATTCTGGCGGCAATTCTCTTACCGGCGTTGGCGCGGGCGCGCGAAGCGGCCCGGCGGGCATCCTGCGCCAACAACCTGAAGCAATTCGGGTTGATTTTCAAGATGTACTCGAGCGAGGAGCGGAGCGGGCTCTTTCCCCCCATGCATCGATATCGTGCTTGGGGATGGTCGACATTTAATGCTTTTGATTCGTCGGCCCTCTATCCCGATTATTGGAATGATCCGGCGATCATGATCTGCCCGTCGGATTCCCAAAACCAGCCGGGTTGGGGAAGTGAACAGCAGGATATCGTCCGGCAGGTTCAGGAGATCACTGAAGAAGGACAGCGCGAAGGCAAGGACGTAGGACCGTGCCTCCACAGCCGACTGTCTCAGCCCTATTCGTATCTCTATGTGGCCTATGCTTTGCCAACGGCATCGCAATGGCTCAATGCCTACTCGAACATTCTCGCTATGCGGCCCGCTGGATTTCCAGATGGTCAGTATCCCTGGTTGGACTCGTATACCGAGGCCCAGATGCTTGCCATGAACAGCACCTGGTGTTTCTATCCGGTGGGATGGTACGAGGCGCCCAATGGCTCCCGTCCTGGCCAAGATAATCTCTCCAATTTCCCCTGGGGCGGTGCGGGCCATTATGATGACGACGGCGTCACGCCGTTGCCGTCGACCTATCACCGGCTGCGGGAAGGGGTTGAACGATTTTTCATCACCGACATCAACAACCCCGCCGGTGGAGCGATATCACAGAGTACGCTTCCGGTTATGTGGGACGCCTGGGCTGCCGACTTTAGCTGGGGGCTGGAAGGCAACACCATGACCTTCAACCACATCCCCGGAGGTTCGAACGTGCTGTTTATGGACGGGCATGTGGAGTTCGTCCGACTCAACGAGAAACATCCTGTAAATCTGACCAACATGGACATCAATGCGTTGGCCATGTGGGGCTATGGGACGCCCGAAGGCTGGGGCGGCGCGGTGAACAACCTCGCCAGTTGGCTGCATACCTTCGGCGGTCGCTTCGGTTGATTTGTGTCCATGTAGTATAGGTAAGCGTTGCCGTGCCCGAAGAGGCGCTGCCTTTTCGGGCACGGTTCTGAAAACATGGCTAAAAGTTTTGTCTTCGTACTCCGGACCAAACGGAAGGCGAAACCCACCAAACCACAGGAAAGGGATCCTAATGACCCAGACGATTGCAGTGGTGACCATTGGCGTGTTGACAGGGGTATTCGGCGTTTCGGCTGCTGCCCAGGCGGCCGCCCATCGGCTTGAAGATGACCATATGAGCATAACGTGGGACCAAGCCGGGGCCGTGACGGAGGTGGTAG
>PWNM01000454.1 GCA_003557825.1 Candidatus Hydrogenedentota bacterium
TGGGATGAGCCTGTATGCGGGGTATTTCGCGATGTGGGGGGCGGTGGATCCTTGGGGGCTTCAAGTGTATCTAGTGCAAAGCCGCACTTGGATCTTCGGCCGCCATTGCGCCCTCCTTATTATCGAGTGTGGCGCGGATGAAGGCGAGATCTACGAAATTTCCGGTGACAGGAGTCAATGGATTAAGGATCTACCTGAGGGCATGACAGAAGATCAGTACAGGGGTATCCTGTCGCCTCGGATGCGCCGTCTTGGCGGCGGGTTGATCGGTTCGGCCTCGGGGAGTTCCTATGGCCCCTCCGGTAGTTCCTCCGGAGCCTCAAGCGGAGCCTCAAGCGCTGACGGTGCTTTCGCCTCAAGGTTCGTTGCTTCCCCGGCCTACACCGAAATTACGGGAGGGGTGAGTTGGGTTAATGGTCGCCCCAACATCAACCGAGCCGCGTTTTCCGATGGGCGGCGTCGCGCTTCCTATACGCTGGATGTGGTCGAGGATACAAGTGATTACGATGAGGAGTATCGTGAAGCTGCGCAGACCACTCCACTCGGAGGGATCTACGACGTGGAAACCAGTAACTGTTGCCACTGGACCCGTTGGGTCATTGAAGCAGCTGGTGGTGCTTGGCCCCTCACGGCTGACATCAATTTTGGATGGAATCCGGGTAATCCAAATTGGCAGGGTCCTCGGCTACCTGAGGTACCTCCCGCACTTCCTATTGACGAACATCCAATACAGCCGCAGCTAGGCTTGCGTGACCCACATTTTGCTCCTCCTCCTCAGCCTCGGACGTATCGGGAGGCAACGGCAATCATAAACGCAACAATGCAGGAGGGTGCCTATCAGTCACTTCACTTCAGTAGCCAGGCGTATATGGTCCCATGATGGAGAATGAGCGGGAGTGTGCGAGCCAATATGATACGTTCAACATCAAGGAGTGGTTCCCGATGGTCACCGAGAACGTAGCGGCCGGTATCAATTCCAACTTTTTTGGGGCACTCGCCCTCATCTTATCCGCAACATTCGCGATGCTGGCCAGTTGCAGTTCATCCGAGTGCGCCTCGGACTCCCACCGGATTTTGCTTGGATGGCACGGTGACCCTCATTCGAGGATCGTGCGCATCGACCCAGCGACGGGACGCCAAGTCGATCTTGTATCGGTCGAGACACGAGGAGGGACAGTAGGCGTCGGCAATGTCTGGGTCACAGATGAGACATGCTCGATCATCTGGATGTTCTCGGGACGTTCTAGACCACGATGGCTCGTGAGCTTTAGCCCGGGGCAGACAGAAGCCACGCCGTTGATTAATATTCCTGAGCAGATCGGCGTCGATCTAGGGGACAGAGGGAAAATATGGAGCATCGCCTCCCTGTCGCTAAGCCCGGATGAACAACACCTGGCATTTGTCATTCGCGTTGGCACAGGAAAGCAATACCTTTTAGCCATCTATAATGTGGAGAGTGGCCATCTCAACTTGATTCCTCACGATCACCGCCTGTCGGATCCGCTCTGGATCACGGCAGATCAACTCGTGTGCCGGGTCTCCCACCACGATGAGATTGCGTTGCTCCGGTACGACCGGACCACGCGTGAGTTCGGGCATGCCTTGGATCTGTCGGAGCACAATAGAGGCATCGCCCTGTGTCGTCGCACGGATATGATTGCATTGATCAGTGAATATGAAGAGGTCGGGAAGAAGGGCGGCTTTGAGATCGAGTTACGATCCATGACGACGCTAGAGCCCGCGCGACAGGTGGTGCGGATTGAGCTTCCCGGTGGCGGTTTCGGAGGGCATTTCGCCCTCGACGGGCATCATCTCGTCGTAGGTAGGCGTACCCTTCGCGTTGGCGTGCTGTCACACGCTAGCGAGAGCCGCATTTTGTGTCTGAACAAGGCCGAGACCAAGCGGATCGCACGAACCAGTTTCCTAGCGCCACTGTTCGTGGATGAGGTGCCGGGGGGCTGGGAGGAAGTAGTCCAATTTCCCGAGCAGTGAGAGGAAAGGAGGCCACGATGACGCCGCCGGCGGCTGGGGCGCGCTGGTGAGCCTGTGGCAGGACCACACGGGGGTGGTCAACACTTCCACCAGCCCGCGGATCGGGTATACTTATCTCGTGGACACTTCCGGGGGGCAGGAGTGCGCTGCGTGCGCTACCGACAATCGGCTCATTCCGGTCCGCCCCTTCGCGACCCTCCACCGCGGCACCCATCCCACCGACACGCCCGACTCACCCCTGACACCTTCACCCCCGCCCCCGGGCCCGGCCCCGCCGCGGATGATCCCGGCCAGCGCCGCCACCACCGCTACGATGCCTGGAACCGCCTGGTGGCCGTGCATGAGGACAATGGGCAGGGCCAGGCGGGCGACCTGATCGCCACCTACCGCTGCCTTTGTGGAGACTGCCATCATGACCAGCACCATAATGAACGTGTCGAGTTTAGGTTCATGTATAACACTTGTATGTGTTGTATTCGGCGTTGCTTGCAGCGATAGTCGATTCGACGTTTTCGACGACGGGACAAGCATGGCAACGACTAACGAAAGCGCGTTACTCACACTTTCGCGTGCCAAAGAGGTCGCACAAACACTTGATATCGACAATGAGCGAAATATACTGCTATCGGAAATTGCCCAGCTTCAAGCCTGTTTCGGTGCTGCCAAAGATGCGGCTGACACAATAGAAGATATTGATGCCGTTTCTACGCGAGACAATGCTCTCCAAGCAATTGTCCGCATCACGGCCAATCAAGGCCGCCTTGAGTTTGCCGTAGAGCATACATCTGCCATTCGTAATGTTGATAAACGCGCGCGTTCATATATGGACGTAGCGGAAGCACATCTTATACACGAGCAGTCTGCGTCGGACCTTCTTGACGAAGTTGCTCGGTTGCTACAAGGAGAGAAGGAAGCAATCCAAGCGCCGCGGAGCGTGTCGCTCTACGCCGACTTGGCGGTACTCAGGGCCCGAGTCGACGATGACAGGACAGCGCGGAAGAATCTAGAAATGGGCAGGAAACGCGCGATTGAGACGGACGACCCGTATTTTCGTGTTGAGGGTTTGCGCAAGATTGCTAAGGCAGCAAGTGCAAGCTGTGAAACGAAGTTTGCGAGCAACGCGTTGCTTTTGGCTCGCAGTAAGGTACAGCATCATCCCCATGCCGAGGTGCGTAGCGATCTTTATCGGGAGATCGGGATCGCTCAAGTTGGCATCGGAGAAGTCGATAACGCATTTGAAACGTTTGAATATTCAATGCGTGCGATTCAAATGGAACCGCCATTTCGCCAAAGCACATTACTCAGACGGCTAGCTATTGCTCGCGCTGACGGCGGCGACTATAACTTGGCATTGGAAACTGCGAAGCAAATTGTCGACAGCAAGATCAAGGCTCGCGCATTCCTGGACATTGCCGTTGTGCCTGAGATGAGTGAGGAAGATCGGACAGTCACGTTCGGCAAAGCTATTGCTGCGGCAGATGAACATGGAGTCGTGGTGGCACGGTCTGCGTTGTATTTAAGTATTGCGGAGGCGATACATGAGACAGGAGACTCGGCGAAGGCCAGACAAATGGTTGCTTCCTCACTCGACTTGGTACGCCGAGGAGAGCCGGGATTATCGCAGACGATGGCTTACTGCTCTCTTGCGGCAAGTGATCTGACCGAGGAA
>PWNM01000079.1 GCA_003557825.1 Candidatus Hydrogenedentota bacterium
AAGCCGATTTTCATGTGGGCCTCCGGCGCGGTGATCTTGATCTCGGAGGCATCATGGAGCAGTTGGGCGTATTCCACGCGGTCGCCCAATCCTTCCAGATGAACGTGTCGGAAGGGCCAGTAAAACAAATGCAGGTAAAGGCGATTATCCCGTTGCGTGTAACGGCATCCGGACGGCGCCGCGAATTCGCTTTGTGTACAACCGTAGATGGAACGGCTGTTCAGGGCCATCCATTGAGCATACACATCGAGGGCCTGCGTCGCCCGAGGGTCGAAGTTGCCCCGTGCCGTGGGGCCCACATTCATGAGCAGGTTACCGCCTAGGGCCACGCTGTTGATGAGCATCTCGATCAATTGTTCGGGGCTTTTCCATGTCGCCTCGTCGCGGTGGTATCCCCACGAGCCGCTGAAAGTTTGGCACGTTTCCCAATAGACCGGCTTGCCGTTGATATGGGCCCATTCGGTGGGCTGATACTGCTCGGGCGTGTGGATGTCGGCCATTTCCGGGGGCAGGTCGAGGCGGTTGTCCACAATGATGCCCGGCTGTAATTCCCGCACCAGTTTCAGCAGGTTCTCGCTGTCCCAGTCGTCGCTGCCTTTGCCCTTCAGCCCTTTCGCCTCGGCATGGGGATAGGAGAAATCGAACCAGATGATGTCGATTTGCACGAACTGCGTAAGAAGCTCGCGCACTTGATTGCGCATATACGCCTGGTACTTCGCCATATCGCGGTTGGCGTTCATGGCGATGGCATCCGGGTGGTTCCGCAGGGGGTGGAGCGGATCAACGGTGAAATCCGGATGGTGCCAGTCGATAAGGGAATAGTAGAACCCCACCTTTAGACCCTCGGCGCGAAAAGCCTCCACAACCTCGCGCAGTAAATCCTTGCCGCAGGGCGTCTTCGGGGCCTTGTAGTTCGTTTCCGCCGTATCCCATAGGCAGAAGCCCTCGTGGTGCTTGGTGGTGATCACGAAATATTTCATCCCCGCTTTTCGCGCTTGACGTGCCCAGTCCCGGGGCGCGAAAAGGTCGGGATCGAATACGTGGAAATACTTCTCGTATTGTTCCGGCGGTATCTCTTCGTGATGCATCACCCATTCATGTCGTGCGGCGGCGGCATAGAGCCCCCAGTGGATAAACAGTCCGAATCGGTCTTGCACAAACCAGTCGATGTTTCCGGCCACAGGCGCCGGTTGTGGAATTGACGGCATGATTCGCTCCTCGTTGGTAATGGGACAGCGGCCTGTCCAGTTCAGTGGTTGATGCGGTTGGTCGGCAACCCCCTGTTGCGATGTTCCGACCGTCGCATTGTACTGAGAAAGGGCATCGATTTCGACCGGCGTTGTATCGTTCGTCACCTATGTTGGGATTCCATCCAGCATGTGCAGCGGCCTGAGAATTGGGCCAGGGTGTCTCGGGCGTCGGGCATGCCCGCCAGGTAGTCCAGCATGAGGCGTCCCTCTTCGTAACACAGCGCGTCGTGGCGGGGGAACACCTCTCGCAGGAGGAAGTGGGCGTACTTTACCAAACGAAACGGTCCGTGGGCCCGGGGCGTCTCGCCGGGCAGCGCCTCCACGGCCACCGATAGCCCGTCCTTAATGGCGGCAATAAGGTCGTCCAGTTCGACAGACGGCGCAAAGACGATGGTGTAATACCAGCCGAACAACTCGCCCCGTTCGCACCCGTGAGCGTCGCTCACCCCCACCACTGGAATAACCCGACCCCGGGCTCGCTCCTCATGGTATCGGGCGCATTGAAGTACGTTGCTCTCGACCTCGTGCCGGTGGAACCCGCCGATGAGCTCGAAGGCATCGTAGGGCGCCGTGTCGAAGATATGGGACGTCAACGGGCCGGACGGGCTGTATCGGTCGCCCGTCACCCAATAGGGGTGGCAGAAGAGGCCTAGTCCGCCGGCCTCGCGTATCTTGTCGAAACACCACACGGTCGAGGCGTACTGATAGGCGTCTACGCCTCGGGGCAGGGTCCCGATCCGGTCCATGAGTCGCTCCACGTCCCTCCGGTATTCCGGCGTGTCGAACCGGGCATTGATACTGAAGCGGCCCCCGAAATTGATGATATGCACGGGGTTGTCCGGCGGGTGTACCTCCTCACCGCGGTAGATGGCCAGATCATGGGGACAATCGGCAAAGGCTTCCTGGGCCTCAATGGACGGCTCATAGCGGCGGTGATCCGTAACCGCCATGAAGTCCAATCCGATACGGCGGCTTGCTCCGGCCACATAAGCGGGAGACTCCCGCCCGTCCGACCGGCAACTGTGGATATGCAGGTCCCCTTTATAGGGCCGGGTCGCATAGAGGTCGGCTTCGAGGGAGTAGACACGGAACAAGCGACGCGATTTCCCCGATTCGTCCGCTGCCTCCACGATGAGCGAGTGCTCCTGTTCCCCTTCAAAGACGTGTTTGAACCGCAACACGCCGTCCCGTACCAACGCCTCGATGCGGGCCCCTTCCGCACCGTCGCCAAATCCCTCCATGGGCAGACAGAAAACACGATAGGGGACTCCCTCGCGAAACGCAGCGTGCTCAAAACGTGGCCGAATGGTGACCTCGCTTTCCTCGTCCGCCCGCACTATCCGAGGAACTACCTCGTAGTCCATCGCACCTCCTCCGTCCGTCCGGGTTCAGCGGGATCCGGTCCACGCTCCCCAGACGCTCCGAACGCCCTGTTCGCCATTTTGTCAATGCGCGCCATGGTACGTCGCCCTCTGCCGGGAATCAACTGGACGCTCCACCGATTGGCATTAAGCCTATGCCATGGGGTATGCCTCATCCGAACACCAGGAAAAGTATTACGTACTGGCTGCCTGGTTGACACGAGCAGCCCTTGGGTATACGATTTTGGTAAAAGAGCACGAAAAGGAATCTGTATATGGATACTGCGGATCACAGATGGATTATGCAGGATGACAGCATGGTCGGGATGCGCCCCCCTTTTGTCGCTCCTGTGGGTCAAGTGGATTCCGGTTTCATGTGGCATTTTTTGCCGATTGCATGTCACAAAGAATGGATAGGTAACCCGGCCGTTTTTGTTTAGGTGCGTTTCTGTGTCAATAGGACCACAGCAAGCTTAGGGAATGGCGATGATGTATATCCTAGTATTGCTTATGATGATCACATTTTGGCTCATGGGCATTGGCGCCTATCTGAAGAGAAAATATCATGTATTGTGGTCACGGAATGGGGCAAAGGTATTAGATGACGAGCACCTCGATACATTAAATAATACAGCCATATTGGGTATTGGGTTGGCAGTGCTATTGCTAATTATTTTTATGCTATTGCGCTTTATTACAAGCCGTCCTGTAAATATTTCGCTGCTGTTCATATTAGGTGCTCTACTATGCCTTATGAGCAATAGCTTGAGTCAAAGCCAAAGACTTTTCCATTGCCTGGACCCAAATGATGCGATTGTCATGGAGTATTATCATCCGGAGAGTCTCCATGGGCGTGCAACTCGTATGATGTCCGTATTCAAGCTCAGATACCCAGGGGAAGCATATATGTTTCTCATGGTATATTTTGTTATTGCTAGCTGGTTATTGTTGTTCTTAGCTACTATTATCTCTCTTTTGTATATTGGACCCGCTATTGACGGTTTCTGGGGGTTGGTATGGTGGGTTCCGTTGTGATGCAATGCCTTCAGC
>PWNM01000644.1 GCA_003557825.1 Candidatus Hydrogenedentota bacterium
ATAAATCGAACGGCCCCCCGATGGGGGGCCGTTTTGCTATCCTAGATGCAGAGAAAATACCCAGCCAGCGCAGACAGGGGGAAAGCTCCATGGCGAAAACAGCCCGAATCATTGATGGAAAAAAAACCGCCGCCGCCATCCGCGAAGAGGTGAAGGCCGAGGTCGAAACCCTGGTTGGGCGCGGCATTCATCCGGGTTTGGCGGTCGTCCTTGTTGGAGAGGACCCTGCCAGCCAGGTGTATGTCCGGAATAAGGAACGGGCCTGCAACGAGGTTGGGGTCGCGTCCTTCGTCCATCGGCTCCCCGCAAATACTACCGAACGCAAGCTCCTCAATTTGGTCGCCAAACTCAACGATGACCCCAAGGTCAACGGCATTCTGGTGCAGTCTCCTCTGCCGTCCCAAATTGACGAGGGCAAGGTGGTTCTCGCCATTGATCCCGCCAAAGACGCCGATGGATTCCATCCGGTAAACGTGGGGAAAATGCTCATCGGCGAAGAGACGTTGCTTCCCTGTACGCCCCATGGCGTACAAGAGCTGCTGATTCGGTATAAGTACGACCCAGCCGGCAAGCATGTGGTTATCGTCGGCCGCTCAAACATCGTCGGTAAACCGCTGGCGGCCATGCTGATGCAAAAAGCCCCCGGCGCGAATGCTACCGTGACGGTATGCCACTCCCGCACCAAGAAGCTCAGCTCGATCACGCGCGAAGCGGATATCCTTATCGCGGCTATCGGTACGCCCGCCTTTGTCACCTCCCGCATGGTGCGCGACGGCGCCGTGGTCATTGATGTTGGGATCAACCGGGTCGAAGACGCTAGCCGTAAGTCGGGCTACCGCCTTGTGGGCGATGTGGATTTTGACCGGGTCAGCCGCAAGGCGAAGGCCATCACGCCCGTGCCTGGCGGTGTTGGGCCCATGACCATCGCCATGCTGCTGAAAAACACCCTGCGCGCCGCCGTTCAGCAAGCCCAAAAATAGCCGCGGCTATTCCTCCCCGTCAGCGGCAGGCTCCTCACGGGGCGTGAACGGAACGGGGCCGTCGGCTTCAGCGGCGATCGCCGCATACCGTTCGAGGTCGGCATCCGTAATGGGACGTCGCATCATGCGAATGGCCTCATATCGATAGTCGCCCGGAGTCTGGGCTCCGTAGGTCAAGTACATCCAGGTTGTTCCGTCCTCTTCCCAGACTAAGGCTTCGGGCACATGGTTCGCTTGCACGTCGGGGTCACTTTCGATATAGCCAAGCAAAACCCAGTCCTTACCGTCGAGGGAGACCGCTTCGGCCGTTTGTCGACTCGCCCATCCTTCCCCTTCGAAACCGCCCGGATCGCCATAGGCGAAGTAGACGTCGCCAATACGGACCACGCTCGGATTGGGATAATTGACGATACACGGATTATCCAGTCCACGTACGACTTTCCACTGTTCCGGATCAAGAAAATCGCCGTGGTTTTCGGCATACAGCATGGTGAAGTTGCTGCCGTCAAAGCCGTCGAACCAGATCTTGTATATGCCGTCTTCGTATTTCAACGAAGGACGATGGTAGAGGCCTTCCGGGTGGAAGTAGCTTCCGGGGTTCATCGGTTCCTGGCCGATGTTGTCTTCATAGATTAGGATGGGCCAGTCGGTGCGGGTCCAATGGATGCCGTCTTCCGAGTAGGCCCCCATCACACAGCTGATGTCCGAGTCGGTGTCATCGGGATGACCATAAGGGATGCCGTCCTTATTATGGCCGGTGGCGCTGTAGGCCATGTAGTAGAGTCCCCCTACCTCGATTACCGACGGGTCGCCGTTGTGCCAGTTATCAAAGAACCGACCGCCGCCATCAAGCACCGGTACCCACTTCTCCGGCGTCATGGTGGCATCCCATTGCGGTTCACCGTCTTCTTCCCCCATATAGACTTCCCATGGGCCGGTCAACTCGGGAGCCCGAGCCGCATAAATGGCGTCGCACCCCTCGTAGCCCGGATTGCATATTTCCGTGGCCCAGCCGAAGAACCATCCTTTGAAAGGATAGCCCTCGTCCTCCGGTGCGTGTAAGATGTCCAGGTTATACATATTGACGAAGCCGTGAAGCAGGTCGCCGCCGACACGCTCCCACAGCTCGGTGCGCTTCGTATACCGATCCGGGTCGAGGGTATCCAAGGGTCCTGTTGGGGCTTGTTCTTCTGCTCCGAGGCTAACCATGAGGGCCAGCGCCAACGATGCGATAACGGCATGCTTCATGTCATACTCCTATACTGCGGGTATGTCCCGCTGTTCAGGGCGGAATACATCTTCGCCCATAAACGGCTAATTGCCGGCTTTTTCTGACGATTTTTCACCGATTTCGTCCAAGACCACCAGCGACCGCTGCCCGAGCAACATATGGGTCTTCCCTTCGAATATGGGCGCGTTGTCCGATTCAGGCACATCGTAAGGACTCAGTTTGCTCGTATTGATCCGCATGCGCCAGGACCCTTTGGGCAGCAAAAACTCCTCGGTCGTTGCCGACGGATTGAACATGATATACAAGGTTGTTCCGCCGTTCTCCGTTTCATCGATACGGCAGGCCAACGATGTATCCTGGGCCCCCCAATCCTGGGCCTGCCCACGGGCGTTGAACCAGAGCACATCGGGTTCGATGCCTTGCTTGGCAGGTTTTCCCGTAAAGAACCGAGTCCGTGTATATACTGGATTGGCCTTGCGAAATGCAATCAGTGCCTTACAGAATCGGAGCAGATCGGCGTTGCCCTCGAGCATATCCCAGTTGATCCAGGTGATGTCGTTATCCTGGCAGTAGGCGTTGTTGTTGCCCCGTTGGGTCCGACCTATCTCATCGCCGCCGAGCAGCATGGGGACGCCAAGCGAGAGAAAGAGCGTAGCCAGATAGTTGCGCTGCATGCGAGCCCGTAACACCAGTACAATTGGGTCATCCGTCTCGCCCTCGGCTCCGCAGTTCCACGACAGGTTCTCGCCGTGGCCGTCCTGGTTGTTCTCGCCGTTCGCCTTGTTGTGCTTCTTGTTGTACGACACCAGATCCCGCAGGGTGAATCCATCATGGGCCGTAATGAAATTGATGCTGCACTGAGGCAACCGGCCGCTGTCTTGATAAAAATCAGGGCTTCCCGTCAACCGTCGGGCCAGATCCCCTTTGACGCCATGGTCGCCTCGCCAGAATCGGCGGACATCGTCGCGGTATCGGTCGTTCCACTCGGACCATCGCGCCCCGTCGAATCCACCGAGCTGATACCCGCCGCCCACATCCCACGGTTCCGCGATGAGTTTGGTCCCCTGAAGGATGGGGTCTTCCGAAATGCGTTCGACTAGCGCCGATAGCCCCAAGAGCCCCCCGTGTCGATCGCGATTGAGTACGCAGGCCAGGTCAAACCGGAACCCGTCGACGTGGAGTTCGGTTACCCAATAGCGCAAACATTCGATAATAAAATCCCGGACTACCGGGTGGTTGCAGTTGACCGTATTGGCGCAGCCCGTCAAATTCCGGTATTTCCCGTTCGCCTCCATTTGATAGTAGATGACATTGTCAATGCCCCGGAAGCAGAGTGTCGGGCCGGATGCGCCATACTCGGCCGTGTGGTTGAACACCACATCGACCAGTACCTCGATGCCTGCTTCGTGGAGGGCTCTCACCAGATCGCGAAACTC
>PWNM01000179.1 GCA_003557825.1 Candidatus Hydrogenedentota bacterium
ATGCGCTCCCGCTGTTCGAGATACATCTCATAGTCATCAAGAATCATGTACAACGGTGGCGTGACATAAAGGGCATTGAAGGCGTTACGCATGGGCCACAACTCTGGGAAAGTATTGGTCGCATCTCCCCAATACCAATAGGCCACGGCGCAATCCCTGTAGACCAGACTCCAAAGGGGCACGCGGACAGCCGGGTTAAGCTGGAAATTGAGGGTGTTCTCTGTTGGTTCCATACCGCTCATTAGATAACCGGCCTCGGGATGCCGATAAGCCACAGGGCTAAGCATGCCTTCAATGTAGCTTACAACAGGCGCCGCCCAGTCCACCCCCATCTCGGACCCTACAATAAGCCCTTGATCACGTACATATTCGAGCAGCTCGATGCGATGGGCCTTGTCGTCACTCCGGGTCATGGGGTGATCCGGGTCGAAGCACTGATCGAGGGGCAAGGCGGTCGTGGTATCAATCAACCGAGCCAACATGGTGCGTTCCTGAAGCGACGCCGGAATTCGTTCCCTAGCCCATTCAGTATGCAGACTGGGACACAAATGATACGAAGGGAACTCACCGTGTTCGGTACGTTGAACCCATCCGCGCTTCTTCTCACCGGTTCGCAATCGCTTGATACCTTCGGGATACCCCCAGGTACGGCCCGGGACATGGGCAAGATCGGCCTCATCCTCCGGCCAAACATCAATGTAGAGATCATATTGACTGGTTAGCCACCCCCAATCAATGACCGGATCTGTATCATCAAGGGCATCGGCATTGGATAATATTAGGCGGTCCATACCTTGGTCGCGGAACCAACGCAGGGCTTCCATTCGTTCTTCTTGAGTTTCTAGATGCCAGATGAAGTTAAACCAGCAATTCGGCGCTCCAAGGAGTCGTTCGATCTGGGGCAGTTTCTCCTGCTTCTCCTTCAACGTTACTACCCGGCCCCGGGCCTTGGCGTCCTCCCGATATCGCCTTGCCAGGGCCACATAGCCTCCTTCATCGGCCAGCCAAAAGCGGGCCGTCCGGTCATAGCCCCATTGATCCATCTGCGACATCCAGTGCAATCGCATCGTGCCGGCAGAGTATGCCTCAGTTTCACGGTAGCCAAGCCGAGTAAGCACATCGTCTTCATCATGGGTGTAACATAGGATTGCGGCCCCCGTCGTGTTGTCCACCGCCCCAAACCACGGCATGGTCAGGCCCGCGCCATCGCCCATGGCCATAAGCTGATGGGGAATTGTGGGATCATCGGTGGGGTAAAGGAATCCTTCGCCATAGGGGACTACCAATTCGAAACCCGCGGCTGGATTATACAAGTTGGGCACGGTATCAACCATGGCCGCCCACGATGGCATGGGCGTATCGTCAGGGATGGATGTTGTGATGGAAAACTCAGGGAGTTCCGCATCAAGGTCAACCGTAAGCTGCATGGGGCGATTGGCGGGTAGATAGATCGCGTCAAAAACGGCCTGTTGATGTGGCTCAGAGGTTGTCACATCGAGCACAACCAGTTGATCGTCGCTCGGAAACGTCCTCCAGGTTTTCGCGATACGCCTATCTTCGATCTCCATCGACCAGTTGACGGGGTTAACCGTGACTGCAACCGAAGCGTTTTCAAGACGGACTGGTCTCCGGCTATCCATCTCCATGGCGGGCCGGTGGGATCCCGTCCGTTGGAGGGTAGGCTCCCGCAGCGATGCGGTTGTTGGCCCCTCGCCACGAATTTGGAGGCGCACCGATGTGCCGCGACGGGGCACGGCAAGCTCGCCTTCCACCCGCTGCCACCCTTCCACCGAAAAGTCCGGTGATAGGGGCGCATAAAGCGCATGGAGGGTATTCCCCTCTTCGTCTCCTACAAGCACAGACACAAACAGATCGCCCGCTCCCTCGAGATGGTCCATTCGTACGTCCACGCCATATTTGAAAATATCGAAGGGCTCAGCTTCATGGATCTCATCATAGGTAAAGCGCCATGATCCCGGTCGATCATAGTCGCATTGGATAACGCCCTCGGTGTACACGACCGACCCATGGCCGCCATCGCCATCGAATTCGCCAACACCATCAATGGCCCAGCCTTTTTCGGCCTGCAACGGCCATGACATACCGACCAAAATGCATGCAAGGCCCACTTTTACGATTGTTTCGAACAGCAAATCCATCATACGAGTTACCCTTATGTTGTTGAGGCCATGGAACCAACGTCAGCAAGACGTACTCAATGGTCCTATGATAGAATCAGATCGTAACGAATTCCTCCACTTATTTCAGGAGATAGTCTTGGAATCTAAGGCCCGACAGCTTTTTATTACCCCCAGAGAGCAAAAATCGAACTTTGGGCTTGCCGTGTGGGACTCATCGCCCGAGCATATGCCCGAGGCACATGCCCATAATGACATCGAGGTTAACTATCTCGATTCAGGCGCTTTTACCTACTTATACGGGGGACAGATGGTGCGGGTCGAACCCGGTCGTGTGGCGGTATTCTGGGCGGGCCGTCCCCATCAGGTCATCCTGGTTGATGAAGGGGCCCGGTTTCACGGCCTCAGCTTACCGCTGGGATGGTTCCTCAACTGGCGGTTGCCGGAGGAATTCGTCAGTGAAATCCTGCGCGGCGACCTTATTGAACCGCCCTTAACTCCGGATGTTGCCGGGGTTGGGGCTCGCATCGATCAATGGATCGAGGATCTGATCGAAGACAGTATGGACCGGCGCAGGGTAATGCTGGTCGAAATCGAGGCGTGGTTACGCCGCGTTGCGCTGAGCATGGACCCCAATAATGGCTATATGCCCAAGTCCCCCCATGGAGGTACTCACATCGTCGAGGCGGCATTGGAGAAGGTCGGACTCATGGCACGTTTTGTTAACGAACACTACACAGATGAGATCACCGTTCCCGAGATAGCCCATGCTGTCGGCCTTCATCCGAACTACGCTGTTCAATTATTCAAAAAGAAAACAGGCATGACCCTTGTCGAATTCATTGCGCGCCAGCGCCTGGCCCATGCACAACTCCATCTGGCTACCACGGACCGCAGCGTACTTGACATTGCACTGGAGGCTGGATTTGGTTCGGCAAGCCGATTTTATGCGGTTTTTCGTAAAGCATTCGGTATGTCGCCGAACGAATATCGAACACTGATCCATGCACCAAGGGGTTAGCCCAAAAGCTTGCGCCCAATTGCCCAAGGAGTGTAGAGTTTGCCCATGAAACCATTGCCATCGTTGCGCCCACTTGATGTATCCGTCGTCGAGCAAGACGGGAAAAGCTACTTTTGCCTTCGCGATGGGGAGGGCTATGTCGAAGAGCAAATGCTGCTTGCTCCCCTTGCGTTTTTTATCGCATCGTGCCTAGACGGACAGCATGATGTAGCCGCTATCCAAGAAGCCATTCGTAAACAAATAGGGGTAGAAACCGTTCCGGAAGAAATTGTGTATGATGTTGTCAACGGTTTGGACGAAATCGGCTTTTTACTGACGCCCCGATTTGCCGAGCGCTTCCGAACCATGACCGAGGCATTCCACCAATCTCCTACGCGCCCGGCCTATCTGGCCGGTAAGTCCTATCCCGACAATACCGAGGAACTCCGCGTCTTTCTTGATAGCATGTACACTCGTGAAACGGGTCCAGGCCATACTCCGGCCGAA
>PWNM01000332.1 GCA_003557825.1 Candidatus Hydrogenedentota bacterium
AGGGTTTGCATGTCCGGATGAATCCGCACCGAACTGATCTGAACCGCATCTTCCTCTAAGACACCCTCGTAGAAGCATGCCGGACGCCACGATCGATCCACATAGGCAAAGGTGAAAGGCGTGTGGGGCCCGAAGTCAGCGCTGATAGCGCTCATCTCGACTACAGTCATGTCGCCGGGGGCGAGTTCTCGATCGAAGGTACGATGCCATGCCATATCGCCGCCCAGGAGCCAATGTGATTCGTCATTTCCGTTGGTACGGAAAAACCGGAGCCCCACAGCATCATCCGAGACATTGCGAAGATAAACCGCCATCAACCCACCCTCGTTAGGGCGCTCGTTGCGCGGCTCATAAACTTTCTCCGTTTCATAGGTCGCCGCGCGATACCCCACGTACTCAACTTGTATTCGGTTCGTGGAACGGGCCCGCGCATCGGCGCCAAGTTGCTCGGTTTGCCCATGGGCCAAAGACATCCCGATCATCCCGAGCATGACTGCTCCCAAAACGATTACTACCTGCATGGTCAAACTCATCCTCAATACCTTTCACTGATTTTGTTTTCACCAAGACACCTGCATTATCCGGAACAAAAGAAGCTGATGCAAATCGGGAAAAAGACAGTATTAAAAATCCTGGGTTTTCAAGCAGTTGACCTAGACATCGCAGTGCGGTACTCTGGTTACAAATATGATTGAGACTTGGGTAAGGCTTGAACAATTCAGGGAAATCTATGCATGTCGCATTAAACTGAATGGTGAAACAAGGAGCATCTCATGAGCAAGACACACCAATCGAAGGGACTCAGCCGCCGTCAATTTATGAAAGGCGCTGCGGGAGCAGCAGGAACCGCATTCCTGATAGCCGGAGCAGGAGGCAGGCAGGTCTTCGGCGCAAATGACCGATTCCGCGTAGCTGTATGCGGCGTCAATGGACAGGGGATGAGCCATGTCAATGACCTTGCAGGCCGGGATGATGTCGAGGTGGCCTACTTGGTCGATCCGGACGAACGGGTACTTGAAAACCGAGTGAATCAGCTCCGGGATGCTATCGATAACCGTTACGAGGTCCGAGGAGTCAAGGATGTACGACATGTGCTGGACGATCCCGAAATCGACGCCATCTCGGTGGCCACGCCCAATCACTGGCATTCGCTGATGGTCATTTGGGCAGCCCAGGCCGGCAAACATTGCTATGTTGAGAAACCTGCCAGCCACGATGTATACGAAGGGCGCGTTGCCTTGGCAGCAGCAGATAAGTACGGCGTTGTCATCCAACACGGCACCCAACAGCGAAGCAGCGAAGACCGTGCGCGGCAGATTGCCGAGATACGCGCCGGAAAATATGGCCGGTTGAAGGTCTCCCACGGGTTCGCATGCAAGACGCGAAGCGGCATCGGATTTGCTGAACCGAGCGATCCCCCCGACCACCTGGACTGGGATCTATGGCGCGGTCCGGCCATCATCGATCAGTATCACGACAACCTGGTGCATTATAATTGGCACTGGTTCTGGGCGCCCGGCAACGGCGACCTAAACAACCAGGGAACCCACCAACTGGACGTCGCCTATTGGGCTCTGGACAAGGAAGTCGAGAATACCCATCCGGTACGCGTCATGTCGTTGGGAGGACGTTTTGCCTGGGATGATCAGGGCGAGACGCCCAACACCCAGTTCGCCATTGCGGAGTTTTCTAACGGGCAGTATGTTTTCTTCAATGTCCGCAACGTAAATTACGATGGATACCAGACAGAGGTGGAGAACCGGTTCTATTTCGAAGACGGCGGCCGCCTCCATGAGCAGACTTATCACCCGGCAAACGGCAGCGAGCCGCGGGATGTAGACGTCGAATATCTTGACATTACCCCCGGCGGCAGACTTGGTAGCTTTATCGCTGCATGCCGTGCGAACGACCCCCAAATGGCCAACGGTACCATGTTGGACGCCCACTACAGCTGCACCCTTGGGCATTTGATGAACATCTCGTATCGGTTGGGCGAGAAGGTGCCGTTCAACGCCAAGGCCGGCCGTTTCGGCGACAACGAAATCGCCTACGAAGAGTTCATGAAGATCCACGAAATCATGCGGGATGGCGTGGGCATTCCTGAAGACGAAGCCGAATACGTGGTGGGACCGTGGCTCGAGTTCAACGGCGAGACCGAGTATTTCGTAGGCGAACGCTCCGAGGAGGCCAACCGATTGCTCCGGGATCCGCGCCGCGCCGAATACGACATCCCATCGCCTGATCGCGTCTAGATAGTCCAAATCTTACAACACATCGATTCGCCTGGATCTGGGTCCACCTGCTTTGGGACCCGGATCCAGGTTCTGAAGTTCAGATCTTAAATCTGAAATCTATACTTCGAAATCGCCGGATTGGGTAGCAAATGGGAGGGGCGGCGTATGATAGTAATGCACCCGCTGGTAGTAATTGTCGCCTTTATCATCCACGGTTGCATCTACGGCGCTTTTTGTAAATGGCTTGCCCTGCAGAAAAACCATGACCCCCAGACCTGGTATTGGCTAGGGTTCTTTTTTTCGTTCGTGGCGCTGATTACCCTCGGCTTCAGTCCGTCTAGAAAAGGCGATGATAAAGGCTCGGTGGAATCAGGCAAGACCTGTCCATCATGCGCCGAGTCCATCAAACCCGAAGCCTACCGATGCCGGTATTGCGGGCATGAGTTCAGCGAGGAAGCCGTCCGTGAAGCGACAGAACGCCATGAAAAGGCCATGCGGCTCCAACGGGAGGCTGCCCGGGCGCAGGCGTATACGGAAGAGGGGGCCGAACTGGCCTTGGTTGCATCGGCGCAGGCCAATGACAAGGAGGCAGTCGCACAGTTCCTCGACGACGGAGTCGCCATTGAACAGATGGACGCAGACGGCAGGACGGCGGTTATCTGGGCGGTGCTTCACAACAATACCGAGCTGCTACAGTTTCTTCTTGACCAAGGCGCCAATGTCGACCATGCGGATCTGCAGGGATTGACGCCATTGATGATAGCCGCGGAAAATCGGTCGATTGAGATCGTGCGCATCCTTCTTACGGCGGGGGCTGACCCGAAGGCGGCAGCAATGGATGGTAAAACGGCGCTTCATTTCGCCGTAAAAGGCGGACGGGAATCGGTTGTCGAGGAATTGCTCAAAACGGGCGTCAATCCCCGGAAACGAGACGGCTTTAATCGTACGCCGCTCGATTTGGCCGCGCGCGAAGACGCAGTCGCAGTTCTGACCACATTGCTTGAACAGTGTGATCCCGCTTCAGAGCATCGGGTCGAGGTAGATCAAGCATTGCGAGTGGCGGCCGAACATTATCAGCCGGACGCAGTCAAATTGCTCTTGGACCACCATGCCCGTCCGACCATGATGCTCGTTGACCGATTCCTCCTGTTCATTGAGAGCCTGTGGAATTCGAAAGCGAGAGAGATTCGCACCTTGTTACGTCAGGCTCGTGACCGAGACACGCGGCCAAATGGAGAAGCGCAATGACGCGACAGGAACGGGTACGACGGGCGATTCGATTCGAGGATCCCGATCGGACGCCCGTTTGGTTTTTCAACCGCGATCATCACCACGGCGACATTATGCTGTACGGCTATGGGTTGAATCGGGAAGTCGGGCGGACGGGCGAATGGGGG
>PWNM01000434.1 GCA_003557825.1 Candidatus Hydrogenedentota bacterium
AGGCCGGCCCACCGCGGCCCGATCATCGAAGACGAAGATCCCGCCACGCCCGTAGCCCCGCGGTGGAAGAGGGCAGAGGAACGCGGCTCACGTCTGGACGACGTTCGCCGCTTCTGGCCGCTTGATCCGCTGGGGCGGATGCTGCGCGGCTACGCCGATGCTGGGCCGCATCGGCTACCGGCGCCTCCTGCACGTCGTCGCGCGACAGCCCTGTCCCGCTAATCGCGTTTTCCCCCAGCCGTGTTCCTTGGGCATAACCGAATCTCACGCCTGCGCCGCATGGGAGACCCCCTTGCACCCGCGTTTCCTCTCCCTGCGGGATTCACCTTCCCCCATATGGCGCGAGTACGCGCCCCCGCTAATAACACCAATAGAAACGGGAGAGCATGACGCTCATGCTGGTTTCAATTCTTTACCAAATTAGGGATATTGCGCGAGCAGTAAAGGTAATAAATATCAGTAAATTAATTGACTGTTACGATTAATTCAGCTATTGCTGATCGGTAAATATGAGGAATTCGAGTAAAATAGAGTTCATACGGAGCATTAATGAGCTGGCCCTGCATTTCCGGACACTACTGGATGAAGAGCCGGAATTTCGCTGGACTGTGCCCGAGCAGGCTGGCTCTCCAAATCCTGTGAATCTGGTGGAGTTTCGTTTGGATGACCGGACAATGCTGTTCCGGCCTCAGTATTTTCTTCAGGCCAGTGAGAAGGATATCCAATCAATTCAGTCCGAATGGACGCGTGATGAGGAGCTCCCTTTGCTGGTGGTTCCCGAGTTGAGTCACCGGGTCTTGGGGTTTTGCCGATCTCGTAAGCTGGCAGCGATCGATCTCAATGGTCGAGTCTATATCCGTGGTCCTGATTTGCTCATCGACCGAAATCCTCTTTCGGGTAGAAAGTTCCGTTATGAGCGGGAACCACGCAATATCTTTGTAGGGAAAAGTGTGCGCATTGTCCGCGCCATACTCACGGACCTCGTTAAAGAATGGACGCAGGCCGAATTGGTCACGCGTACGAAGGCCAGTCCCGGCCTCATTTCACGTGTCGTGCAACACCTGATTGCTCAAGGATACGCCGAAAAGACCTCTGCAAGGACATTCCGTCTTACGGATTACCAGGGACTAATTGATGCTTGGCTCAAGAGTGACGAACTGAAACGTCGCACGTCCCTGACGCGATATAGCTTGTTTGAAGAATCACCGCTGGCTGTGGTCGGCACATTGCAGGAATGGGCCAGCCGTGAATCCGTGCCGATTGCCTTCACGCAGTGGGTGGCCGGCTATTTGCGTCATCCCTATACGGAGCCCGTCATCACGTCAGCCTATGTTCAGCATCTCCCGGACAGCGCCACATTGCAACAACTAGGGTTCCGGACCGTACAGGATGTTGGCAAGGTCTGGCTCTATATCCCGGATGATGAAGGTGTGTTTCTGGAAACGCAAGACGTCCAAGGGTTTCATTTGGCCAGCGATGCGCAAATTGTCGTGGATCTGCAAGGCACGGGTTTACGAGGACCGGAACAAGCGTCGGCCTTGCGCCGGTGGGAAGGGTTCTGTCGGCAATGAAACTGGATGCATTTAGTAAGTATCATCCGCGTGAGGTCGCGTTGGCCGAAAGCGCCTTCCTGACCGCGTGGGCTGGTCTGGGTGCATGGCACGAAGATATGGTGCTGGTCGGCGGGCTGGTCCCCAAATACCTGTGCGGGGACACCTCCGCTTCTCGCGATTTGCCGTACCCCGTGACGCTTGATGCTGATATCGGCATCGCGCTCGGAGCTTCCATCGGGCAATACGGCGCTCTAAAGGACCATCTGGCCGCGCAGGATTTCGAAATGGTGCATGACAAAGACGAGGCGGCACCGCGTTTTGCCAGAACCATTGGTGCTTTTCGTGTCTATCTCGATTTCCTTACCGAGGACCCGCAGGCCACCACGGGATCGGTGATCGTAGACACGATACCCGCGTCGGTCATACCGGGTATTGATCGTGCTCTTGCGGCCCCCCGAATCATGGAAGTTCAAGGGGTAGACTTATTCGGGGCAAATCAGATCTTAACGATCCGCGTTTGCGAGGTGGGTCCCTTCTTGGCACTGAAACTTCGCGCATTTGGATCCCGCCAACAGCCCAAGGACGCATTCGATTTACTCTATACTTTACGCCATTATGACGGTGGCACCGGGGCGGCCATCCATGCCTTTGCCGGGGAGGCCAAGCTCAACAATCCCGCCATGCCTGATGCGCTCCGGTGCCTACGGATGCATTTCTCCACCGAAAATGCCTCAGCACCGGTAAGAGCGGCCCACTTTATCTGCGGCCAAAAAACAGCCGACGAGCCTGCAGATATAGCATTTCACCGAACCCGCATTCAGCAGGACGTGGTAGATGCCGCTCAAATGCTTATTCGTGCGCTAAATCCATAAATTCAGCGTGAATCTGCGAGCATCCTCAGCGACGAGACTGGTCCTGTTGCGTATCCATAAACACCTCATTAATGATATTGACGTATCATTAACGGGCGGGTACTCTTCAACCATGAAATCACCGTTATCTACCGATTATGAAACGGGCCGTGATGCTAGTGGTCGGTTCGCTGGAACGCCGGGGCCTGGTCGACCGAGGGGCTCCGTCAGTGGCCGCACAATGGCCTTAAACCTACTCGACAGAGTTCTTGCTGAGGAGTCCACTCAAGAGAGGTTGGCCGACGCGCTTCGGGAATACTTTGAAGCTGATCCAGTCCGATTCATTCGTCAGATCATCATGCCTCTGCTTCCCTCGGAAGCGGTCCACAAGATTCAGCAGGAGGCCGGCACGGTGCGCTGGGTATCGATCATGGAGTCCGTAAGAATGCGCGAAGAAGGTCAAAAGGAAGCTGAGCCCATCGCACAGAGATAATCCGACGGCCCAACGGTTGACGCAAAGAGGGCGATCTCTGGCGTTCCTCCTTCTTCGCGGATGTAATCCGGTCAAGGGGTGTGCGCCATGACGAACCGCCTCCACTTCTGCCACCCGGCCAGCATTACATACCACGCCCACTGTGGCGCGCGGTCGCTTTGCTCGATTTAAGGAAGGGGCCACTCGAAGGGTGGGGGATTCCAGTGCGCCAAAGTTGTTGCCAATTTGTTGCCAAAATTATCGCCAAAAAGCGCCAATATATGCCTAAATAGCGAAAATGCAGAAACGCGAAAAGTCGCGCTTTAGTCAGTGTTAAGCCTTTATTTGCAATGCTTTAAGGCTGGTACGCCTGGCGGGGTTCGAACCCACAACCTCTGCCTCCGGAGGGCAGCGCTCTGTCCAGTTGAGCTACAGGCGCGTTACCAATAGATGTACGCTGGTGAAGATGGCTTTTCAAGCGCTTTGTTTTGGACTGCGCTGAATAAGCCAACCGTCCCTATTCCGGAACCGACTGCGCCTCGTTTTCCGTGGCTTCGCCCATGGCTTTCCGGGTGACGCGTGCTACTTCCTCCGGGGTGGTGGGAACTGCTGCAAGCCGGTGCAATTTAAAATGCAGGACATTACTGATATGCTCGTCGGTGTCCAAAGGTTGTTCAACGCTGAGCGTTTCCAGTTCGATATAACGGTTAGGGCCCGTGTTGGTAAAGAGCTCGATCGTGCAGCCGCCTTCG
>PWNM01000293.1 GCA_003557825.1 Candidatus Hydrogenedentota bacterium
CTGCTACGCAATCATGCTCGCGGGCAAAGGTACACCCGGCCTCGCCTTCAATCACATGCCAGGTCATGCGTCCCCGCGGCTGGACATAGACGTAGCGCCGAATCCCCGGGACCGCATCAGCTTATACTCGATGCTGTCGACGAGGGCGATATAGGATGCTGTTATAATATTCTCCGACACCCCTACAGTGTCCCACGAGGTTTCATCATCGCTGGATTCGATTAATACGCGGGTCTTCGCTGCCGTCGCCGCCTGGGCATTGAGAATCCGCACCTTGTAGTCTTCCAGGTGAACCTCGCTCAGTTCAGGGTAGGTCCCTTCCAGGGCCTTGCGCACGGCGGCATTCAGGGCATCCACGGGCCCGTGCCCTTCGGCAACGGTGTGCATAAGGTTGCCGTCGGGCAACTCAATCTTGACTGTCGCTTCGGACAATGACGGATCGGAGGCATGTCCTTCGACGCTGACCCGGTAATCCCGCACCAGGAAGAATGGATGATGGGCCCCGCGCGCCTTGTGCATGAGCAACTCAAGAGAGGCATCGGCGGCCTCAAACTCATAGCCTTCATTCTCGAGGGCCTTCACCCGTTCCAGGACTTCTCGTGTTTCGGGCGCGTCGCGGTCTAGGATGATGCCCAGCTCCGCCGCCTTCTGTAAAAGACTCGACCGGCCGGACATCTCACTTACCGACACGGTCGTACGATTACCAACCAATTCGGGCGGTACGTGTTCGTAACTCACCTTCAGCTTGCGCACGGCATCGGCGTGCATGCCGCCCTTGTGGGTAAAGGCGTCTCGTCCGACATAGGGATCGGAATCATGGGGCGTCATGTTGGCTAGCTCGGCTACCGTATGAGATAAATGTGTCAGCTGCCTCAGTTGGTCGTCCGTCACCACCCGGATGCCCATCTTGAGCTGAAGATTCGGCACGATGGTCACCAGATTGGCGTTGCCGGTTCGTTCGCCGTAGCCGTTGATGGTACCTTGAATCTGAGTCGCACCGGCTTGTACGGCGCATACCGTATTCGCCTCGGCGCAACCGGCATCGTTGTGCGTGTGAATGCCAATCTGGGCATCGGGCAATCGCTTCCGGACTGCCTCGGTGATCTCGGTAACCTCCCAAGGCATGCAGCCGCCGTTGGTGTCACAGAGCACCAGCACCTCGGCCCCGGCTTTATGGGCCGCCTCAAGCACATTGAGGGCGTACTCGGAGTCCTCTTTGTGACCATCGAAATAATGCTCGCCATCAAGAACGACACGCCGCCCTTGGGATTTAAGATAAGCGACGGATTCCGCCACAATCGTGAGGTTAAGCTCGGGGTCGATGCGCAGGACTTCGCGGGCCTGGGTAACCGAGCTTTTGGCGAAGATAGTGACGACGGGCGTTTGAGCCGCCAGAAGGGCCTTAATATTGGCATCGTCTTCGACGGCGGACTTTGAGTGGCGCGTGCTGCCAAAGGCGGCCATGACGGCGTTCTGCAGATCCATATCCCGCGCCCGCGCAAACAGTTCGGCCGCTTTCGGATTGGAGCCCGGTTGACCGCCCTCGATGTAGCGCACGCCAAAGGCGTCCAGTTCTTGAACAACCCGGAGTTGATCGTCCGCGGAAAACTTCACGCGAGGCCCTTGGGCCCCGTCGCGAAGGGTGACATCATAGATTTCAACCTTGTATGAACCCACATTGGTCTCCTTATGGTCGCTTTTCCGCTGATAGGCGGATGAATAGACTCTAGGTTTTACTATTAGGGCGTTGTATGCGCACCCTGGTAGACAGTGTCCAGTTCAGACAGACTGGCCCCATCGATTTGGGCAGCCTGGATGATGTGGTTCGTCAATGTCCACCCTTTATGAATGGTAATCCCGGACGCTTGCGCGATGGACTCAGAATAGGCTTGCGCAGCATCGGAGGCTACACCAGGACCGAACAACGCAAAGGGTACCGGTCCGCCTGCATGGGTCTTGGTTGATATGGCCGTAATATGGTCGGGGGCGACCAATACCCGGCAATCGTCCCGTTCAATGGCTTTATCCATACACGGCGCCACCACTCGGCGATCGAAATCCTCAATGGCCTGGATTTTGAGGTCCGATCGGCCCTCATGAGCCGTTTCGTCGGGCGCTTCGACGTGTAGATACACGAAATCGTGCCGATCAAGCGCCTCCAGCGCCGCCGCGACCTTCCCCTCGTAGTTCGTATCGAGATACCCCGTAGCGCCGGGCACGTCGATGACCTCCAGTCCCGCACAGGTACCAATACCTTTCACCAGATCCACTGCGGAAATCACGGCTCCGGATATGCCAAACCGCTCCTGATAGGTCTGCATAGATGGGGCAAGACCCTGTCCCCAGAGCCAAACAGAGGTGGCCGGGACCTGTCCCTGTGCGATTCGGGCCTGATTCACGGGGTGATTCCGCAAAACATCCTGGGACCGCTCCATGATCTGCAAGAGCAAGTCCCGGCCCGGGCCATCGGGCAAATGGGGCGCGATGGGGCGGTCGCTGATATTATGCGGCGGGGTGCAGGCGGTGTCGACCAAATCCTGGACGACCCCGTTATCCGGGGCAATAATGGTAAGATGACGGTAGCTGACGCCGCTGTGGAAATGCGTTGGAAGATCGGCGCAGGCCTCTTGTACCGCCACGATTAGCTGGGCCGCCTCCTCGGTGGAAATATGTCCACTGGTGAAATTGGCCATGATGCCGTCCTCGAGCGTGACCAAATTGCACCGGAACGCCACGTCGCGCGGAGTAAGCTGGATGCCTTGGCGCGCAGCCTCAAGTGGGGCACGTCCGGTAAAGGTGGCGTGCGGGTCGTATCCAAAAAGCGACAGGTTACCAATGTCGCTTCCGGCCGGTAGATCGTCGGGAATGGGACAAAACTGCCCGATTCGACCGCGTTGGACA
Source organism: Candidatus Hydrogenedentota bacterium (assembly GCA_003557825.1). Classification (GTDB taxonomy): domain Bacteria; phylum Hydrogenedentota; class Hydrogenedentia; order Hydrogenedentales; family SLHB01; genus PWNM01. The sequence continues at coordinate 2,902 of PWNM01000293.1, forward strand.
ACGGCATCCATGGCGGGCGTTTCGGCCGCTTCCAACGGGGTGCGGTGGTCTAGTTCGGCAAGGGGAAAATCGGCCATGCCGTCGCCGATCAGGACTAATGTTTTCAAAAATCACCTCCATGGCGTGAGTCGGGAATAGAAGAGTTTAGACGATACCATAGGCTTGCTGGGATTTCAACCAGGCGGCCTTGTGTTAGCCTTTACATGAAAGGATATTACCATGCTGGAACCGATACAATGGAATACGCAGATGACGCGCTGCCTGGGCATACTCGAACAGAACCGGCTGGGGTTATCGCATGATGAGCAGGAGCGGCTACGCCAGTTTACCAACCTGGTACGGGAATGGAATTCCGTCGCATCCCTCGTGTCCCAACGGGATCTGGACCGATTGGAGGAAATCCATCTGCCCGATGCCCTGAGTTTGGTTCCTATCCTGCACAAACACACGGAACCCCACGATGTCATCCTGGATATTGGTACAGGAGGCGGATTCCCGGCCGTGCCGGTTGCGGTGGCCTTGCCGGATCGCCGCCACACCTGGATTGAACGGTCCATGAAGAAAATCGGGTTCCTGCGCAAGATTCAGGGGGCCTTAAGCCTGCACCATGTGACCATCCGGCATGGGGCGTTTCCCGACTGCGTAGCCGATGAATCGTTCGCGGCCATTACAGCACGGGCAGTGGAAGAACCAAAGGATATTCTCAGGGC
>PWNM01000518.1 GCA_003557825.1 Candidatus Hydrogenedentota bacterium
CTGACCACGTTCTCGTAGGTCGGTTCAAATTGGGGATCGCCTTTTTCAACCCCCAGAGCGATCGCCTTCACGCCCGAGGTGCGGTAACCAATGCCTGAGTAACCTATTCCATTGATGTCTTCAGTCACACCTTGCACCACCGAGGCCGAACCAGGTTGCTCGTTCACAGTGTCCTTGAAGTCGCCTCGGAACAACGCCACATCCTTGAAGTAGGCATAGGTGCCGGACGCGGAGTTTCGGCCGTACAGCCGCATGGGGCGATTGGCCCATGGGCCGGTCAGACCTACTTGTCCCCAAGTGGTAATCTCTTCAGGATAGCCGCTGTTACGGGTCGAGGAAAAGATGGCATCGAGTTCCTCGAAGGACAGTCCTTCGGTCGGGTTGTCCTTGTGGACATACACGGCCAACGTGTCAATACCAACGGACACCTCGAGCGGAGGAAATCCGTATGTGTCCTCGAACTCATCGATCTCGCTGTCGCGCATGGCCCGCGACATGGGACCAAGCTGCGCCGTACCGGCGATCAACGCCACCGGGGCCGTACCCGAGCCCTTGCCCTCGACCTGAATATTCACGTTCGGATAGACCCGCCGAAACCCTTCGGACCACAGGGCCATCAGGTTGTTCAGCGTATCCGAACCCATGCTGTTGAGATTGCCCGAAACACCTTCTACCGCCTCGTATTCGGGTAGATCGGGGTCAACTTGAATGGCTTCCTCAGCGCCCGCCGGAACCATCGCGGCAATCAGCAGGGCCATCAACAACGCAGCAATCGCCTTCTTCATTTTGTCATCTCCTTTGTTGGTGGGCTAACCAGCCAGAGGAGTCAAGTCCGCCAGAGACCCGACGCCCTGCGCCCAGGACAACGTTATTCAAATTTTCCGACCAAGGACTCGGCCACACTCAGCCATGCGGCCGTCGCATTGGCGCCCTCGCGGGCATTTCGAATCCAAAGCTCCTTCGCGAGCAGATTCTGGGCCTTGGCCGGAAGCCGATGGGGTTGGGTCAAATTCGTAATATGTTTCATGGTCATTCTCTCCTAATGGGTGATTCATCAACCCGCTTGTTTTTGTTCTTTTCGTTCAAAAAATGGTGTTCAAGACCTGCTCAGCTATCTGTCTTTCGATGCATGCTTCAACTACAGCTGGCTTGTTCTTGGTTAAAACTGGAACTGGAATCGAGTCTGGAATATGTTGATATCGCCGCCATACAGGGCATGATCGATATCGGCATTGATATAGTTGAACATAATGCGCATCACTGGATTCAGGTACCAGTTGACGCCGACGCTGATGTTCTGTTCGCGGCCGCCATAAATGGGACCGTCGTCCAGGTCGAGTTCCGATAGACGCAATGCCAACTCCCACGCACCCAAGCCGCCATCCAGACTGAAGTTGCGATTGGGTTTCACGCTGCCGAAGATACCGCTCGATTTGCTATAGGAGCGGTGCTCACCGGTGAGAAAATAGCTGGCCTGGACATAATACCCGTCGAAATTCCGGCGTCCGGCATCACCCGTTCTCACCCGAGACATCATGTATTCACCCTGCAACGAGAAGGGTCCGTACTGTCCCGCGGCCTCGAGGGACCACAGGTTGATATGGTCCGCTCGAAAGTCACGGCCCGTAAACGGATGCCGCGTATCGAGATAGCGGACCGCCCCACCTGATTCGGGACGAGCCCGATACCGAAACGTGCGATCGGGGTTCTGGTGGCTATAGCTAAGCCCCAAATGGAGTAACTGACGCCCCCCTCCTCGTACCACGGCAACCCCGTAATGCGGGCGGTCGCATTCCAGCCGCTGTCGTCATCGAGCGATGTGCCGAAGGCATCCGTGTTGTGGCGGAAAAATCCAGCGGCCCAGGTAATCCGATCATCGAAGTGGCTGTTGTTTAGCATGACGCCCGTGCTCCGACTTGGCGCAAAAGTCGCTGTCGGCAAGGCCCGTTCAAGAAAGGTAATGTTGTTCGAACTGACCAGTTCCTCGAGACTGAACGGCTCTTTGAACTGGCCCACCGTCAACGTACCTACGGGAAGCCCGTGCATCGCCATGTAGACATCGCGGAAATTGGCATTCCCTCCCGCGAAGTCGTATTGCATCTTAAACTCGATGTTGTCATACACCGTACCGCTCAGATAAATACGGGCCCGACGGAACTGAGCTCCGTCCTGGGAATCCCCCATATACCCGGCGGCTCGACTGGTACCTGGCAGGATCTTGGTGTCCATCCCCTGGTCGTACCAGTAGAAATCATTGTGGATACGTCCGCCGATTCGAAGCTGGAACTTCTTGTCGGGAGTTTCTAACCGGAGGCTATCCCTCCAATAGACACGGAAATCGTTCTGCGAGGCCTCTTCCTGCTTTTGAAGGTTTTCCTCGATTTGCGATACCCGCTGTTCGATTTGCGTCGCCGCCCCGGCCCCTTCAACCTTGGCCTCGAGCTCCGCAACCCGCTCTTTCAGCGATTCAATCAAAACAAGGAGATCCTGTTCCGATATACCGCTTGCCTGTACATGGGCGAAACCGGTTCCGAATAGAACCAGACCCCCATCGCCAGGCACAGAGCAAGCCATATTGTGTTTCGCATTCGCACTCTCCAGAAACAAGGGTTATGGGAGTACTTGCAGCCCTTGTCAGATCCATCCCGCTCTCTCCCGGTCCTCGAGATGAATCCGTGCCCTGTATGCGAATCCGATCCTCATCGTCACCACGACGTGTTAGTTCCCGTTTCGCTCTTAAGGCAGTAAGGTTCGCCACCGCGCGCCCTACACTTCGTAATTCAGCACTACTTCGAAGCATGCACCCGGCTTTGACCACCGCCAAAGCTCCCCAAGTGTAGCCGCCGATTATTAGCGCTGGATTAGAATCGTGTTAGCTTCTTTTGAAAAATGGATGTCGGTTGCATTTGCGGGAGGGGAACGGTAGGAGGCAAAGGGGTGGATTTCATGCGAAGGGATGCTGTCGAACTCGCGGTTGAAGGCTCAAGGTGGATAACAATACGCCGACCGATCCGGGATATGCTCCTCTTCGATCGGCGTTTCCGACTCCGTCTCCACTCCGTCTTCGTCTTCGTCTCCGGGGCAGAGGGATTGCGGATCGATCTCGGATCATTCCACAAAGTATAGGCGATTCGATTTGGGACCGAGTCCATTGGGTATGGAGGACGCAGTTTGGCGGCCAAAGCAATGGAGGGGTATTCGGAACGGTTACGCCTGCGATAAAGCTATTTTTTAACGCGAAGCTCGCCTTTTTCGGCCATTTCGATAAAGGCATTGACGACTTTGGGGTCGAGCATACCGTTGGCGCAGCGGCGGAGCTCGCCCATGATTTCGTCGAAGGGGACCGCCTTCCGGTAGGCCCGGTCGCTTCCCATGGCATCGAAGGTATCGGCTACGGCAATGATACGAACCAGGGGCGAGACGTCGGAACCCGATCGCCCGTCCGGATAACCGCTTCCATCCAGGCGTTCGTGATGGCTTCGGACGATGTCCAGATGACCGGGCTGGAGGAAGTGGATGGGTTCGAGCACGCCGAATCCGATAAGGGGATGGCGGCGAATCAGCAGCCACTCGTCGTTTTCGAGCCGTGCCGGTTTATTGA
>PWNM01000349.1 GCA_003557825.1 Candidatus Hydrogenedentota bacterium
ACCACGGCGATGGATGAAGGCAAGTCGAGGCTGCGCACAAAGGACTCGGTCTCGCGGCTGGCCGTGCCGTTGCCGATGGCGACGGCCTCGATGGCGAAGCGTTGGCAGAGGGCCCGAACCTTGTACGATTGCGATTTTAACTATGCAATCAAGCTGGGTACTACTACCCCCGAAAAACATGTCCGCGATTTTGACCCCAACTCTTTTCGAAACCGAAGGATTACTACGGGAGAGCATTGCTTTGCATGCACAGCCGGATGCGGCTCGTCTTGTGGCGGCGCCATTGCTTAAGGTTGGGTCCAGAAGTAAACCTATGAACGGACGGAAATGGGATCAGGAAAGATAGGACGGGACCAGCCTCGGACGTTTGTCATTACCGGTGCGACGGATGGTATCGGATTGGCGTTAGCCCGGCGCTTGCAGGCTAGCTGCGAACGACTCGTGCTCATTGGTCGGCGACCGCCGGACGTCTTGCGCGACGCCGGGTTCAACGGCGCAGTGTACTGCCAAGTCGATCTTTCTCAATCGAACTGCGCCGAAATGGTTGAGGCCTGTCTCGAGCAAAATGGCGTAGGTGCTATTCACAGGCTCATTCACAACGCCGGCGCAGGCTACTTCGGCGGAATCCAAGATCAGGTCCCGGAGAATATCACGGAGCTCGTGCAAACAAATCTCCAGGCCCCAATCGGGTTGACATGGACATTGCTGCCCCGGTTAGAACGCGTTGGCGGGCAGGTTTGCTTTGACAGTTCCGTCGCTGTAGCGCTCCCCATGTCCCGGTATGCGGTATATGTCGCGACGAAAGCCGCCCTCGAAGGATTCGCTCGTAGCCTGCGGATAGAAGTGCAAGGCCGCGTACGCGTTCAAGTGGTTCGTCCTGGCGCGACCCGTACCGGCATGCACGCAAAAGCGGGCATCTCCCGCGCGGAGATGGACTGGGAAAAGTTTACGCCAGCGGAACGAGTGGCCGCTCAAATCGAGAACGTTCTCGATGGTCACAAAAAGGTCGTTACGCTCGGGATGGGCAATGCATTCATTTCCAAAGCGGGCCGAGCATTTCCTGGCATCATTGAAACCACTATGCGGCGTCGTAGCAAGCCTCCGCCTTTCACCATCGTTAAGAGCCAAAACGCACGGCCCCGTTGCTTCATTACCGGGGCGGCGGAAGGCATTGGCCGTGCGATGGCCCTGCGCTTTGCACGATCGGGCTACGATATTGTATCCGTCGACATCGACCCTGTGAAGTCCGCGGCCACGTCGGAGGAGATTCAGCGAATTGGCGCGAAGTCGGAGTTTATCCAGGATGATCTGTCTGATCCGGCTGCAGCTCAACGTGCCGTAGAAGCCGTGCGGGCCGGTGGACCGGTAGACCTCGTTGTCCATAACGCGGGGGTAAACGCGGTGGGGCGCTTTGACGCTCTATCTCTTGAGAAACAAAAGGCCGTCATCGCCGTGAATTTCCAGGCCCCGCTTTTACTAACCTCCGCCTTGCTCCAGGCGGGGCTACTTCATGACGAGTCACGATTTGTTTTCGTGGCTTCTCTTTCCTGCTACGTGAGTTACCCAGGGGCCGCGGCCTACGCTGCCAGCAAAGACGGGCTCGCGGCATACGCTCGTGCGCTATCAGTCGCGTTGGGTCCTCAGCGTCGTGTTCTCACGGTTTTCCCTGGTCCTGTTCGCACAGACCATGCTGCGCGGCATAGCCCGGATAACAGTAGCGAAAACCGCCGCATGCCGCCGGAGACGCTTGCCTCCTTAATCGAGGAAGCCCTTGCTCGTAACAGCCGTATCCTGATCCCGGGAGGCGCGAACCGCGCCGTGGCGTTACTGGCCCGATGGTGGCCTTCCTCAGTTGAGCTATTAATGCGCCGGGCCATCCTGGACAAGCTTGAGCCTGGCGATATGGTGATACGCGCACGGCACTAACATGTTGTTTTGTGTGTAAGGATTTCGTCCCAAGACCGACTCATCTAATGTAGGCGTCAGGACGGTCGGCGCCCAAACACAGGTCACTAGAAATACATGTAATGGAGGAGTACGGCGATATGACAACACGGAGCGAATCGACGTCAGCGAATGCTACGCTGAAATATCAAGAGTTGAACCAACCAAACGACAAGAGCACGTGGACCGTTGCCAGGGCAACGTCTTGGATTAAGTACGTTTCAATAGGCGTAAGCGTCCTGGCTTTTCTGGTATTAGTGCGGGCCTTGCCCATCAATGACGGCTTACAGTTCGCCATTAACTGGATTGAAGGGCTCGGCCCGGTGGCGCCGTTGGCGTTCGTGGGACTGTATTTCTTGGCCACCATGCTGATGTTACCCGCCTGGCCTCTCTCCGTTGCGGCGGGCATGCTGTTTGGCCTCCTTGGTGGGACTGCGGTAGTCGTGGCCGGAGCCACTTCCGGCGCGGCCGGCGCGTTATTACTCACTCGATATCTGGCCCGGGACTATGTGGAACGCAAGATTCGTCATTATCCCCGCTTTGCAGCCGTTGATCGTGCAGTAGGCGAGGGAGGTTGGAAGATCGTGGCGCTGTTGCGGCTTTCGCCCGCGCTCCCTTTCACGCTTCAAAACTACTTCTACGGCCTCACGGCGATACGCTTTTGGCCATGCATCCTCGCAACTGCGGTAGCCATATTGCCCGGCGCCTTCATGTACGTGTACTTCGGCTACGCGGGACGGGCAAGCCTGGAGGCTGCCTCAGCCGGTGGGACGACACCCGGTGGAACAGGCCGGTATGTGCTCCTAGCCGTAGGGCTCGCGGCCACGGTAGCTGTCACGGTCTATGTTACCCGGCTCGCCTGGAACGCCATCCAACACTACGGTGAATTGGCTCCTGTCGAGGAAACGTCCGCCGACGCTGCATCTTCCGAGCAAGCGCCTGCCCGTCCATGGCGCGGGGCGACCGTCGCAGCTTCCGTAGCGGGGGTATTGGTCGTGTTAGCTGCCTGCGCGCAGATTCAGCCGAGCTTCATCATGCGTTGGTTTAAGCCGCCTGCGGTCGTGATGGCGGAAACCTACGAGGGCGGTTCAGAATCGGCTACATTTGACCACTCCGATTACGATGCCATTCTCAAAGAACACGTGAATGATTCCGGCGGTGTGGATTACGACGGTCTGGCGGCGAATCCGGATATGCTGCTTGCGTATAACGAATCGCTTGCAGATGCGCCTTTCGACGCCATGGGACGTAACGAAAAGCTGGCACTGCTTATCAATGCCTACAACAGTTTCACGCTTCAACTCATGATTGAATGGCTTGACAAAGACGAAATCGAGGGCATTCGTGACATCCCTCGTTCCAAGAGTTGGGACGATCCCCGCTGGAACGTCGCGGGCATGACCCTGACGCTTAATGATATCGAGCATGAGGAAATACGGCCCAATTTTGTGGAGCCGGATATCCATTGGGTGCTGGTATGCGCCGCTGTGGGGTGCCCTCCGTTACGGCGGGAAGCGTACACGGGCGACCGGGTTCAGGAGCAACTTCGCAAACAAGCCGAAATTGTCCACACCAACGGCACTCGATGGTTTCAGTTCGATCCAGACGCAGCTACCTTGGGACTTACTCAACTTTATAACTGGTAT
>PWNM01000417.1 GCA_003557825.1 Candidatus Hydrogenedentota bacterium
CGATGGGCCGCGAGCCTTCGAGATCCTGGCCCGTCGCATGGATGAACGCCCGGGGCTGCGCGTAATCCTGATGTTGAATATCCAGCGGAAACGAGGCGATACCACTGGGACGCAAGACTTGGTACGGCGGTTTGCCGAGCGATTTTGGACCACGGATTGGCCCGGGCAATCCCGTCCTGCCGTATTTTATGATCCCCGCGCCCTCGAACCCGATCGCCCTGGCGGGGTGCTCCATGCCAAGGCCGTCGTAGTCGACGAAGAGGCCCTTTTCATTACCTCGGCCAATCTGACCGAAGCCGCCTTGGACCGCAACATTGAGATGGGACTACTCCTGCGCGATAACGCCCTCGCCGCCAGCGCCATTCGCCATTTCCAGGTCCTCATCGACCGAAACCTCCTGCATCCTCTCCCTAGCGCCTAAAATTACCCGCCGTCTACGTATATCCCGTGAACTCAGGTTATACGTTCAGATAAAATATCCATATAATCCGTTCGGATTCCCGCGAAGCAACATGAGACAAGTGGAGAGCGTCCATAATGCCAGACCAGACCAATGCAGAAATAGCCCAGGAAGTTCTACAAAGCCTTGGTAGTTCCAACATCGACCGACTTTTCGCCCTCGACCGAATCACCCTTGCGCAGGCAGAAATGCTGCTCGACCCCGCCCAATACGAGATTGGCAACAGTAAAGACCGCGCCATGGCCCGCTTGGATATGGATGAATTCAAACGAAGGGGGACCTATAAACCGACTCGTGATTATTCCGAAAGCACACCCCTCGACCGCATCCTACGGGCCCTTCTAAACTACGCGGTTGATACATACCCCGTCATGGAATGCGAAATAACCCGTGAATCTAATAAACCCCTTATTACACCCTCTACCTATATTACACCCGTTACCTATACGTCCCGTACACCGGCAGAAGCCCGATACGCTATTACAATGCCATGGGCTACCATCGAGACCCGTGAGATTACCCATTACACAGTCCCGACCGTCCATGTCCACGACTTCGCCCGTACCGTCCGCGAAATAGCCCCCACTATTGCCGAACTGCACCCCGACACCATCGGACGCGTAGTGGCCGCATGGGCGCCCCCCAAGGGACCCGAGGCCCACGAACCACAGGCGCCTCAAGAATCACCCACGACAAGTGACGTCAAACCCTTGGCCCATGTCCTCGGCATAGAGAAGCCGCAGGACCTGACAATTAAGATCAGCCTGAGCGAACTCAAGCAGAAACCCGTTACAGTGTGCGGCCCCACAGGCAAGATACGTAGCCTATCGTGGAAAGAAAACTTCAGGTATAGGGGAGACAACAAGCGCAAAAAGATTCTACTAGCACTCGCATTAAATCATGGAGCATTCGAATACCGCGAGGGAGACGATCGTGCTGAGATCTCCCGTTACATCAATGAACTGAATGAGGACATCCGCCAGGTTCTTGGGATCGCAAATAGCAACATGCGATTCGTTAAATGCGAATACGGGAAAGGCGTTAAGGCGATCTGCAAAATAGAGCAATCCCCCGACTAAAAGAAAATCTTCCCTAACAAGGCCAAATCTCCCCCGAGAATTCACAGGCCCAATCCGTAACCCGATATATCCCTACGACATAACTCTGCCAAATCTCCCCTTTCTTCCCTTTTGCCCTATAGGCAAAGAAAAACACAACCGAAGAAAGGATGCTCCAATGCCTACCGAAACCGACCGACTACTAACCGAATCTCAAGCCGCCGAATACTTGCAGGTAAGCGAGGTTAGCCTACGCCGCTGGAGATGGCTTCAAACCCCCGACCGGCCCCGATGGTGTCGAATCGGGAGATCGATCAGGTATAGCTTGCAGGAACTCGAACGGTATGTTGAAAACCACTCCGAAGGCCCCGGCTCCTGCTGTAATGGAGGTTGCCGTCATGAGTAGCACAGAAACTATCGACCCGCATCTCGATTTTTTGCAGCAACTCGGCGACAAATGGGATGTCGAAGATCGTCGAATCGGCGACGGGTGGCGGCGAAACCCCCCGGGCTGCCCTTTTTGCGCACACCCCAAGTTTTTTTTCAACACAATCTCCGGCGCGTTTTTATGCATATCCTGCGACAAGTATGGGTTTGATATCCGGGATTTCCACGCCGTCAAAAACAAATGTTCCCGGGAGGAAGCAACCCGCGCTTTGATCGAAGAATGGAATGCAAGGCCATGAGTGGGGTGCAGTCCAATGCTGAGCAAGCGTTCTGGGAACACATGGCAGCCCATGGGATCCGGTTTGCAGAGCAGCTTATTGCCGACGGCAAACTACACCGCGTTCACGTAAACGGAGACAAGCAGGGGACCCGTAACGGCTGGTATGTTTTGCATTCTGATGGCGGCATTCCGGCAGGAAGCGGCGGCTCATGGCGTACCGGCGAAGCTATCACGTGGTGCGCCAAGGCAACCCACGAACTCACCCCAGAAGAACGCCGGGCATATCAGGACCGGCTCGCAGAACAGGCCGCGCAACGGGAACAGGAACGCGAGGCCGAATATGCCAAAGGCCGCGAACTGGCCCAGAAGCGATGGGATGCTGCCAGTCCAGCAACCCAACACCACTATCTTGAGGTTAAAGACGTATCAGCCTATGGCCTACGTGTCGATGACGTGGAAAAGCCCGGAACGCTTCTCGTACCCGTCCGAGACAGTGCAGGCATTCTGCACGGTCTTCAGCGCATCTATGCCGATGGCGAGAAGCGTTTTACACAACACACCAAGACTACAGGGAACCACCATGTAATTGGTTCCCTCGATGGTGCTGATAAAATTATCATCGCCGAAGGATATGCGACCGCGGCCAGTATCCACCAATCCACAGGTTTGCCTGTCGCAGTAGCATTTAATGCAGGCAACCTTACCCCCGTCGCCAAGGCTATACGCTCCAAACTTCCACAGACTCCCCTAATCATCGCCGGAGACGACGACGCCCATAAAAAGCCCAACGTGGGCAGGGAACGGGCACAGGAAGCAGCAAAAGCCGTCGGCGGTATTGCCTTGTTCCCGCCATTCGATGAAGCCCGTGACGGCCGGACAGACTGGAACGACTACACGATATTACACGATGAAGACGAAGTGTGTAAGATATTCTCCGGTTGTGTACCGGCTGTCGAGGAATACCCCGATAGCAGCGTAAAGAAACCCAAGGAAGGCATCGAGGACTGGCAACCCGCCGACATTCGCCAGTGGTTTACAGAACCGGCTCCCGAGCGCGAATGGCTATTTAAGGACTCCATTGGACGTGGCGACCTGTGCGGGTTATCGGCCGAAGGCGGAAGAGGGAAAACATTCCTGGCGTTAACGATGGCCATCTCGTTGGCAACGGGTAGGGCGTTACTTCCAGCATTCGCCCCGATAGGCCATCATCCCGTGATGCTCCTGGCTGGTGAAGACGCCGGACAAATCTTATGGGCCCGGTGTCAGTCTATCACTAAGGAATTTCAGCTATCACCTACCGACATCGACCGGCTATCGAAAAACCTAATCGTATTCGCCGGAAAATCGCAACCGTTGACGGCGGTATGCAACCAGGGCATG